>JANOWZ010000048.1:0-17059 GCA_031418155.1 Deinococcales bacterium | reverse complement strand
GTGGTCGTCAACCTCGAGACGAATCAAACCAGTCATACGAAAGTCTTTGCTGGTGGTGACTGTGTTCGCTTGACCGGAGATGCGAGTACGGTTATGGCCGTGCAGGACGGCAAGATTGCGGCTAGAGGAATTCACGCGATGCTCGAGACTCATTCGCTTGCCGCAGACTGAGGGGGGAAACAAATGGCTGATCTATCAATCGATTTTTGTGGCATCAAGTCGCCCAATCCATTTTGGCTCGCGTCGGCTCCACCGACGAATTCTGGTGCTCAAATCCACAAGGCCTTCGAGGCCGGTTGGGGCGGAGCCGTTTGGAAAACCATCGGCGCTCCAGTCCTGAACGTCAGCAATCGGTACGGCACGATCAAGTACAACGGGCAGATCATTGGTTTGAACAACGTCGAGTTGATCTCGGATCGTCCGCTCGAGATTAATTTGCGCGAGATCGCGGAGGTCAAGAAAATGTGGCCGGACCGTGCGGTGATCGCCTCGGCGATGGTGGAATCAACACCGGAAGCGTGGCGCGAGATCGTCTTGCAGATTGAAGACACCGGTGCGGACGGCATCGAATTGAATTACGGTTGCCCGCATGGAATGTCCGAGCGCGGCATGGGTGCGGCGGTCGGGCAAGTCCCGGAATACTGCGAGCAGATCACACATTGGGTCTCGAGCGTTTCAAAAATTCCGGTGATTGTCAAGCTCACGCCGAATGTCACGAACATTTCGTATCCAGCTCGAGCGGCGGTGGCGGGTGGGGCTCACGCCTTGAGTTTGATCAACACGATCAATTCGATTGTGGGCGTGAATTTGGACACGTTTGAGCTTTCGCCGAACATTGGCGGTAAAGGCGGTCACGGTGGTTACGCGGGGCCAGCCGTCAAACCGATTGCGTTGCACCTGCTGTCACAAACCGCATTGACCGATGAAGTTGCTCGAGCCGGATTGCCGATTTCTGGCATGGGCGGAATCATGAATTGGCGTGATGCGGCAGAATTTTTGCTGATGGGCTCGACGAGTTTGCAGGTTTGCACTGCCGCGATGTTGTATGGCTACCGCGTGGTCGAGGACATGATCGACGGCCTCTCGAACTGGTTGGACGAGAAAGGCATCGCCAGCGTCAACGAGATTATTGGTAAGAGCTTGCCTCGGATCAGTGATTTTGGTGATTTCGATTTGGGTTTCAAAACGGTGGCCCGCATCGATCAGAACTCCTGCATTCAGTGCGACCTGTGCTACATCGCCTGCAACGACACCGAACACCAGTGCATTGATTTGACTCGAGATGGAGCTTTGGTCATGCCAGGGCATGAATCCCGCGAGAATGGCAAGCACATCGCCACCTCGAGCCGTCCATTCCCGGTGGTGCGCGAGAAGGACTGTGTGGGTTGCGATTTGTGCCACAACGTCTGTCCGGTTGAAGGTTGCATCGAAATGGTGCAAGTCCCAAGTGGACGCGAGGGTACGACCTGGCGGCAACTCTCGCAGGATCGCCCGGAGGTGACGCAAGATTGGGAGGCGATGAAGGCGTATCGCAAAGAGATTGGTTTGGACATTCACTGACCCAGATTCATCGGACCAGATTCACTGAACACAGAACAACGAAAGGATGGCTCATGCTCAAAACGTTGGTCGTGATCGCCCTGACGCTTTTACCAATCTCGAGCGCGGCGAGCCTTTCCGATGCGCAAGTCATCGCCAAGGCCACTCCAGCGGGTTTCAAGCTGCGTGACACGAAAATTGGCGATGTCAACCTGGATGGAAGACCGGACAAACTCGTGGTGCTCGAGCGAAGTTCACAGGCATCTGAGATGGAGAAACGCCCATTGTTGATTTTCACTCGCGGCACTGACAAGATGCTCAGGCTCGTGGCCCGCAATGACAACGCGGTGTTGTGTCGCGGTTGCGGAGGTGTTATGGGTGATCCGTATCAGGGCATCACGATCAAGAATGGTTTTTTCAGCATCGAGCATTACGGCGGCAGCCGTGAACGCTGGTCAGAAGTGATCACGTTTCGTTTCGAGGGCAAAGACGCTCGCTTTTACTTGTGGAAATACGGTGGTGAAAGCTTCGATTCGCTTTCGGCCAATCCGGACAAACCGCTCGAGTCTTGGCTGAAAACCAGCAAGCAATTTGGGAAATTGCGCTTTGAAGATTTTGATCCAGAAAAAATCAGGTGATCAAAATCAAAGCTTGAGGTTGCGTGACCTTCACATGCAAGCTCAAGCGCGAACGGCCCATCGTTACCGGCGATGCTCGAGCGGGTTCTCGAGTCGGTCGTTTTCTGATTCGCTTTGGGTCCCTGGCACGGATTCGCGTGTGCTCGAGACGGTCATTGTGCCTGCACCAGGCTCGAGGAATTTGGGGAAATCCGGGTTGCCTTTGCGGTCATCCGGGCGTTGATCGCGGCCCGAATCGACCTCGAGTTGGGTTGGTGGCCTGATCTTGCGGCGTGTTGGTCTGGCTGGAATGCCAACCGAAATCGTGTGCGGTTCGACATCACGGGTCACAATGCTCATCGTGCCAACCATGCTGTCATCGGACAGGGTTGTGCCAGCCAGGACGGTGGCGTGGTACGTGACGCGCACGCCGCGACCAATCGTGGTGTGTTTCAGGGTCACGTCGCCGGACTCGAGCGCGTCGTGAGTGTGGCTGTAAATGTTGGCGTAATCGGAGATTGAAACGTTGTCGTGCAAGGTCACGCCGCCGATGTCGTCGATCAGGATGTTGCGGTGAACCGTGACATCATCGCCGACCTCAAGGTTGTAGCCGACGCTGAATTGCACACCGGGGAAGGTTTTGAAATTTTTGCCGACCCGTTTGAAAATGTGCTTGGCGAGCACGCGGCGAAATGCCGGTCCGAAGCTGACATTGTGCGCGGCTGGCGAAATGTCGAAGTTGTACCACAGCCACAACAGCGGCTTGACCTTCGCAAATTTCTCGAGGTCGGTTGCGGCGTAATATTCAGCCTCGAGCGTGATGTTGCGCGGATCGAGGTTCAGCGCGAGGATTGGGGCGCTTGTCTCGAGTTCGCTGTACATTCTGGCGTGCAGGAATTGTGCGAGCATGTCACGACATAATGCGTTGCGATCCGTGGCGGGATCGGCCAGTTGCGTTTCCAGCCGTTGCAGGAAGGTATCGAAGGCCGCTTGTGAAGCGGTAGGCAGTGGGCGAGGCTCGAGCCAGGGCATAGCAAGTAATCTACCGGACTTTTCTGATTTGGCAGGTATTGGGTTCAACAGCGATTTGGTCGCCTGGAATACCAGCTTGCAGGTGGCTATGAGCGGATGTGTTTTTGGATTTTGAACCGAGTTTGGCTTCAAGATACCTGAGCTGATACTGACACCAGTTTTCTGTGCCATGTTAGATTTCCCGTGTCGTTGCTAGACTTTAGGGGAGGATTTATGAAAAACATGTTGATGTTCGGAGCCCTGGCTTTCGTTTTATCGTCTTGTGCTGTGGGTATTCGGGGTGCTTCTGCCAGCGTTCGCCCACTCAAAGGGAGTCCTTACAAAATTGTGGCCACCAAAGTGACCGCCACAGAGTGTGCCACCTTGATTTTTGGTGCTGGAGATCCACCTTCGGTGAGCAAGATTGTTGCCGGTTTGGTCAGCCAAAACAATGGCGACGACGCGATCAATGTTGAATTCGAGCAGCGTTCCGAGGTGCTTGGCGCGGTCATTTCAGCCCTGACCGGTGGAATTGTCACGCAAACCTGCGCAAAGGTCACTGCCGACATCATCAAATACTGAATCTGAATGGAGTGAAATGACTCGCGGGGGAGTGTTCGTAACCGCGAGTCATTTCGGTTGTGTCAGTGCTAAATCAGCGTCTCGAGTTCATCGACCATGCTTTTCAAGACAGCAAATCCACGTTCGACAGGTTCAGGACTGTTCATGTCGATGCCAGCGATCTTGATGGCCTCGAGCGGGTACACTGAGTTGCCAGCCTTGAGGAAATCCAGGTAACGTTTTGCGGCGGGCTCGCCCTGCTCGAGTACATCTTTGGCGAGCGCGTTCGCGGCCGCGATGCCAGTCGCGTATTGGTAGACGTAAAACGGCGCGTACAAATGATTGAAATTCATCCAGCCGCTGCCCAAACGTTCGGCATCGATCTCAACATGACCGCCGTAACCCTCGCTGAAGAGTTCCACGACCCGCTCGGACAAGTATGGGGCCGAGATTGCTTTGCCAGCTTCCAGGCGCTTGTACAACTCACGCTCGAGCCTTGCCAGGGTTGGCATCACGAACAGGTAACGGTGAAAATTCGCAAACGCCTCCTCGAGCACGGCCAACTTGTATTTCGGATCGGAGTTCTCGCGCAAGAGCATGGCGCGAACCATCGCCTGATTGAAGTTCGAGGCGACCTCGGCGACGAACAGGCTGTAATCGCAGTAGACCAGGGGCTGGGTGGCGGTCGTGAAATACGTATGCATCGAATGCCCGATCTCGTGCGTCAGCGTGCTCATGGCGAAGAGGTCATCCGACCAACTCATGAAAATAAACGGGATCGAACCTGGACCGCCGCTCGAGTACGCGCCGGAACCTTTGCCCTGATTTTGCGCGTAATCGACCCAACGGTCCTCGAGCAGTCCGCGATGCATGGGGTCAACGTACTCGGCCCCCAAGGGGGCCATGCCCTTGCAGATCAGTTCGGATGCTTCTTGATACGTGACTTTTGGACTTGAGACGAGCGGCGCAAGCGAATCGTAAATTGGCACGTCATGCGTCGGCAGCGAACCACCGAAGGCTTTTTTGCGCAACGCCCAAAAGCGATGCCAGGTTGGAAGGTTTGCCTTGAACGTCTCGAGCAGGTTTTCAAACACCGGCACGGGAATGTGATTGCCCACCAACGACCGCTCGAGGCTGCTGGCGTAATTGCGAACCCTGGTTTCAAAGACATACGTTTTGACACTGCCCTGCAAGGTTGCGGCGAGCGTGTTTTTGAATTTCAGATGCCCGTCTGCATACGATTCCCAGGCGGCTTTGCGCACGGATTTCTCGTCATGAACCAGCAATTCGCCGACGCTCGAGTGCGAAACAGCGAGGCTCGAGCCTGCGTGGGTGATGCTTTCAAAGGTCATGTCGGCTTGGCTGGCCGCGCCGGAAACGATGTGCGGCGTGCTCAGTGGATCGCCCGCCTCAGCGAGTAACGATTCGATTTCACCACTGCGAATGTGCGGCGTTTTTGCTTGCAACTCAGCAAAGAAATGCCGGTACACTTCAAGCTCCGGTGTGCCCGTCATGAACGCCTCGAGTTTTTCAGACTCGAGCAGGAGCAATTCTGGTTCAAAGAACGCGCCCGCCGCGCCAATCGTGGCAAACACCATTCTGGCCTGCGATTCCATGCTCGAGAATTCCGGGTTGGTCGCCTCGGTTGAGGCTTGCAACGAGGCGAACATGCTGGCGCGGTAGGCGCGGGCGTAGAGTTCATACCGGTTTGTGAGCGCCTCGAACAGCAACGAACCGGATTCACCAAGCCGTCCCGAGAAGCTGGCGAGTTTGGGCGCACTGACCGTCAACGCCTCGAGTTCCTGTTCCCAGGCTTCCTTGCTGACAAACAGCGATTCGACGTTCCAGGTCTGTTGTTTTGGCACTTCACTGCGCTTGATTTGACTCATGCCCGGATTCTAACTGGCTTGAGCGAAACACTGAATGTCAAGCAGGCTACAGCCGCTGATTTGGGACAACGATCAAGCTGCTCTCGGAACCGCCATCAAACGAACCCGATCAAATTCCATCACCCCTCACTCCCCGCGTGCCTATCTGAACTAACGGGTCACAGCAACCGTTCGTCGCTCTGCGGAACCGGTCCGAAGCCCCACGTCGCCAACCAGTACACGAACGGCCCGAGCGCCAAGGTGCCAAGCAACTCGCCCACAAACACCAACAGGGTTTCGGGATGAATCAGGCTCGAGCGTGACCAGAAATCCAAGATCACAAACACAGACCATTTGGCGATCTCGGCGGCGAAGATTGCGGCGGCGTGATTTAAACCGGTTTCGGCAGAAAAAAAACGGCGAATAAAAAACGAGACCAGCACGCCAGCCGCAATCCCGGCGGCGTGAAAACCCAACAACCCCGCACCGAGCACATCTTGCAACAGGCCCAAACCAAACCCGAGCGTCAAGCCAAGCGTTGGCTCGAGCCGCGTGGCGGCGGTCAAAGCGACCAGCAGGACAATATCGGGCACAGCGAAACCGGCGGGCAAGAGCACGTACAACGCACTCTGCAATGCGAACACAATCAAGGCGAAAGCGAACGCCTTCACGCGAACCTGACGGGTTTCTGAATCACAGGCCGCTGGATCACGGTCCGTTGGATCACGGTCTTTTGGATCATGGGCCGCGCACCACGTAGACTTCCTCGAGATCAGATAGATCCACACGTGGGCGCACAATTGCAATCTGACTCGGGCTGTTGCCGCTCGGTGGGAGGACGCGTTCGATCACACCGACCGGCACGGTTTGGAACGCCCCTCCCGGTGCATTCAATGTCACCACGACATCGCCGACATTCGGAGTCACGCCCCGGAAACCTTCGGCCCGCAAAAAATTTGCCGAACCCGTCCCTCGGGCCAAGGCCCTGCCGGACTTTTTGCCAGACTTGCCCGCAATCGTCACGCTGACCACAAAATCCGGGTCGATCAACGTTCTGACCAGTGAGGTTGTCTCGAGCACCTCAGCGACTTGACCGACCAAACCCTCCGGCGTGGTGATCGGCATTTTCTCGGTCACACCGTCACGGGCTCCAGCGCCAATGGTCAGGGTCACACCGCTCGGTGTGGCTTCATAACGCAAAATCGGTGCGATTTTGACAATCGCTGGCGTTTGCGCCTTGCGGATTTGCGTGGCCCGTTGCAACCGGGCGTTCTCACGTTCGAGCGAGAATTTTTGCGTCTCGAGTTTGGCCAGTTTCTTGCGCAGATCGGTGTTCTCTTCGACCAACACGCGACGAATCACGATGGCTTCAATGGCCCGCCGCAGGTTGAGGGCCGCGGTTTGGATCACCTGGGTCAACGGTGCGATGCCGCTGCTGAGCACGGCTGGAACGGGTGGCAGAAATCGTGTGGTCACTAGGGCAAACACGAACATCACCGCGAACAGCGCACCGAGTCGAGTAAAAATCGTCAAGCGTCATCACCTCTGGCAACGCTGGGTTTGGGATTGGCCCAATCCAGCAACTCGAGACCAGCTTCACGCGCCAACAGGACCAACCGTGCGACGGGCAGGCCAACCACGTTGAAGAAATCACCCTCGAGCGCTTCAACCAGGGCCATGCCGCGCTCCTGAATGCCGTAACCGCCCGCCTTGTCCAACCCTTCTCCCGATTGCGCGTAACCCTCAATCTCGAACCTGGAGAGTTCACGAAATTTCACGCGGGTTCGTTCCACGGCCACGAATTCTCCATTTGGCGTGTTGAAACACATCCCGGTGTAAACCTCATGCCAACGGCCCGAAAGCCGCGCCATAAATTCGGCATTTTCAGGAATGCTCGCGGGTTTGTTGAGGATCGCCCCCTCGAGCGCCACGGTCGTGTCCGCTGCGAGAATCACGTTTCCGGGTTCGAGCAAAGCCACTGCACGCGCCTTCTGTCGGGCAAGTTCGGCGACCATCCGGGCCGGATCGCGTTCGGCGATGTCTTCGTCAATATCGGCGGCGCGAACCCGAAATTTCACACCAAGTTTGCCGAGCAATTCGCGTCGGCGTGGACTGCCGGAAGCCAGTACGATTTCGGTCATTGCGGCAATCATCACTCGAGTTTAACCTGGTAAGCGTGAGCCGGAACTCAGCCTGAACCCAGGTCTTCCTGCGGTCTATGAACCCGACCGTGTGATTTGGACCGGGAATGACTGGTATGACCCCGCTCGAGGATTGCGAACTCAGTCTTGCTTCAGGATTGCGAACTCAGTCTTGCTTGAAGATTGCGAATTCAGACACGCTCAAGTGCCTCGACCAAAACCCGACAAAAATCTGGAATGTCCGCCACGACCCGGCCCCACACCAAATTGCGATCCTGAAACGCGGACTCATCGCGCCAGATCGCGCCCCAAACCTCAAGGTCATCCTTGATCCCGAGGCTGCCGGTCACGGGCCGACCGCGTTCAACCAGTTTGGCCGAGGTTGCCACCCAACCTGCATGGCAAATAAAACCGAGCACCTTACCATTGGCGTTCAGTTCTTTCAAAAAATCGAGTGTGTGCGGGTCACGACGAACCTTATCGGGAGCCCAACCGCCCGGTATCACACAGCCATCAAAATCATGCGCCTCGAGTTCAGCGGTGGTGATCGTTGCCTCCGCCGCCAAACCGCCCTTACCGCGATACACGCCTTTGGATTTGGCTGCCGTGACCACGCTCGCGCCCTCCTCGAGCAAACGCATCCGAGGCACGTGATGCTCGAGGTCCTCGAATTCGTCCGCGATGATAAACACGATTCGTTTGCCAGAAAGTCTCATGCCAAAAGATTATCAGGATCGGAGATGAACAGTTCAGGGATTGATGCTGACGCTGCGCTCGAGGTCCGCACCGTTTGCCCGATGAATAATCACCGTGAACGGATTCGAGCGTGCTGTGCTGGCCGCATCCAAGTAGTCAACCCACCAAGTCCGGTAATCGGCGGTGCAACTGACGTTTAAAGGCGTGCTGCCAATCGGTGTCAGTTCGAGCCGTTCTGCCGTGCGTTTGGTTTCAAACTTGCTGAAACTGATGCAACCACCACCGGCGACTGAAACCCGGATTTTGATCGCCTCGCCCGCTTTAACGCTGGTTGGAACCTCAAGGATATTCTTGATACCCGACTCTGAGAATTCAACGTTATCGAGGCTCATCACAAAGGTTTTCGTGTTTGAGCAAGCAACCAATAACACGACCATGAATGGCAACAGCATTTTCATCAATTCACCTCGAGATCAGCTTGACTCCAAAAGATGAAAATAACCTCGAGCGATGAAGGCTCGAGGTTGAAATCCCTGGTGATCTTCAATTCGCTGGAGCGCTGTACAAGCCGTGCTTCTCGAGCCACGTGTCCAACTTGCCACGCGAGAAGTTGCTCATGCTCACGGCATCGGCTGCAAACTCGAGGGTCGGCACGCTGCGCCGTCCACCGTTGACGCTCATGACGTACTCGGCGGCCTGATCGTTCTCTTCGATGTTGATTTCCTCGAAAGCAATGCCGCGCTGCTCGAGGACACGTTTGGTGACCTTGCAATCGCCGCACCAGGTTGTTGTGTACATTTTGATCATCGTTGTTCCTCCATCTGATTCGGGCCTGTGAATGGATCTTGAACCGTAAGTGCACCTTAGCGCGAAATCTTGTGCAAGTCGGTCGTGAAAAGCACCAAGTTACGCACCTCGAGCGTCAGAGTGCTACAAACCTTTGATATGACTGGTAATGTGACGGCGTGGAAATCCACCTGATCCGGCATGCAGATGCTGAAGACCAGCGTCCCGGCCAACTCGATGCCGAACGCAAACTGACCGATAAAGGCTGGCGACAGTCCGGGTGGCTTGCCAGCACGCTTGAGGCGCTCGACATTCGGTATCACACGCTGATCACCAGCCCATTGCGTCGCGCCCGTGACACTGGGTACACGTTAGACCATCTGGCTGATCGGCTCGAGGTGGATGAATTGCTGGCGAATCCGCCGGAGGCACAAATTCTGGATTTTCTCGGGGCGCTCGAGGTCACGCTCGAGACGTTGCCTGAGCCGGGACCAATTGCCTTGATTGGTCATCAGCCGTACTTGGGCGAGTTGATCGCCTTGATGCTGTTTGGCGACACGATGCTCGGGCGACGCTTTGAGGTCAAGAAGGCGGCCCTCTACGCGCTCGAGTGGTCCGGTGAGCATGGTGGGCGTTTGAAGTATGTGGTCACGCCAGATTTGACGCGACACATTGGGCAAGGACAATAGGGGAGAGTCAGAGAATTTTGCTTCTCTGACTCAGTCTCGACGCGAGGTTTACGCGGCTTCGGAGTGCTTCTCTCTCGAGGTCATGCTCAGCGTGGCTTGTGAGGCTCGAGCATCTGGTTCCCGAAGGCGCATGATTTCTTGCTGCACGTCCAAAGGTAGCGCATTGAAGCGTTCCTGAATCTTGGCGGCACGGCGAGAGATGACGTTGTGATTCGTGCTCGGTTGATTCGTGCTCGGTTGATTCGTGCTGGCTCGGTTCAAAATGGCATGTCCTCCGTTTCTGGAGGCAGCACCTTGCGGCCTCGAGTTTGTGCCTGCGTTGCGGGCTTGCGGTTTGGTGTGACACGTTCACGGCTTTGTGGCGCTGGTTGTGCGCCGTCTGGCTTGCTGGCCCGCACCAACACCTCGAGTCGATCCGCTTCGATCTTGACGGCGTTGCGTTTGCTGCCGTCCTTGTCCGTCCAGGAATCCGTGACCACACGGCCCGTAACCAGGACTGGCGTGCCTTTGCTCAGGCTCGAGACGGCATCGGCCATTTCACGCCAAAGGGTGATGTCCACAAAATGCGTGCGTTCCTGCCATTCGCCGCTCGCATCCTTCCAGCTTTCGGTGGTGGCGATGCTGAGCGAGGCAACCGACACGCCGTTTGGTGTGACCCGAACCTGTGCATCTCGAGTCAAATTGCCCGAGACGGTCACGCGGTTCACAGCGTCGGTCAAGCGAAGTCCGCCGATGGCATCACGAACCAAGGCTTCGGTGCGTTCACCAGCCTGCAAAACCTCGAGCCGTTGTGCCTTAACCTCGAGCTTCGAGCGTTTCTCGCCCGCCTCGTTTTCCCACGAGCGGTAATCGAGCGAACCCTCGAGCAGCACGGCATCACCGGCTTTGAGCGTTTCGGCGAGGGCTTCGGCCTGCTTGCCGATCAGTGACGTGCGTTGATACCACGGAACGTTGCGTTCGCTGCCGTCGGCATGAATCTTGGAATCTCCGGCCAGCGTGAAGTTCAGGACCGCCAGACCGCTTGGTGCGTAGCGAAGTTCTGGGTCTCGTGCGAGTGATCCGATGAGTAAAACGTTGTTGATGCCTCGAGTCATGGTGGGTCTCCTTGGTGGGGTGCGAGTGGGGCTTCGGGTCGTCTTGATAAGTGCGGGCACTCGAGTGTGCCGTTTTGGGTGTTGTACCGATGAACCTGGTACGCATTGAAGGTAGCACAAGATGGTTATGCTGTCAACAAAATACACTCGAGGAATTACAGACACTTGAAGCATTGGCGCAAATCCACAAGTCAGCCTCCGACCGGTAGACTCGAGCCATGAACCAACACACCAGTCTGAGCCACGCCGACGCCGAAAAAGCCATTGCCGCCATGAAAGCTGACCTCGAGCGTCGCGGACAGGCCGCCGTGCTCGCGGTGGCAGATCATCACGGGGAAACCATCGCGGTCCTGCGCTTGGATGGTGCGCCGCTTCCATCCCTGCAAATTGCCATGAACAAAGCCTGGACCGCCGCCCGAGAACGCAAACCATCCCGCGAAATTGGACAAGCGGCTCGAGATCCCAAAGATGGATTTGATGTCGCATACTTCGGTGACAAACGCTACATCGGTTGGGGTGGCGGCCTGCCAATCATGCTCGAGGGTGTCTGTGTCGGATCGGTCGCGGTCAGTGGCTTGCCAGAAATGGTGGACATCGAAATCGCGCAGGTTGGCCTCAAAGCGATTCTTGAGGGTTGAATCAAGGCAAGACGAGATCGGTGTCCAAGCTTGAAGGCAACGGTTGCCCTAGCACGCGCCCGAGCGCCAGTAATTGCCCTTTGTGATGGAACTCGTGCGTGATTGGATGGACAATCAGCCAACGTTGCGAAACCATTAACGTGTCACGACCGGGCCGAACGACCTCGAGCGGTTCATCCAAACTCTGAAATTTCGAGAATGCCATCTCGAGCATCAGGTCCACTTTGGCGAACGCGACCCGCATGGATTTTGAATCCGGCAGGCTTGAGGCTGGCTCGTCCACGTACCCGATGGTTTGTTGCAAACCCATTGTGCCGATCCAGAATTGATAAGAGCCCGCCACATGCGCGTGAATGTTGCGGATGCTGCCGTAAGCGAAATCTGGGTGCTCGAGCGTGTAGACCTCGTTTGGGAGTGAGTCGGTGTACTCGAACAAGACTTCGCGGGTTCGTTTTACCCAGTCGTACATCAGAATCAATGGGTCCATGTCTCGAGCATAATTGCCATGTTCAATTTGGTCAAACGCGAACTGTTAATGCTTGAACCGTCATGAACACCAGCAATCCGCTGCCGAGCGTCCATGAGATCGCTCGGGGCAAGTTGTCACGCACCAGGCCATCGATCAGGGCTGTATTCTTGCCGTTTTTATCGAGCGCGTTGTGTTTGGGAACCTCAAGCGCAATTGTTGTCACCAGAATCACCAGCGAGCACATGGTCACCACCAGGCTTGCCCACAATGGTGTGCTCGAGGGACGCAGGAAAACCAGTGCGACCGTGGCGAGGCAGACCAGCACGGCGGGAATCACGAAAATTGGAATCAGGCGTTTGCCAGAATCGACGTGAAACGGCACGAACTCGCGCTCGCCGACATGATGGTAGGTTGGATAACTGACGATTTGGAGCATCCACGAACCGCCCGTGCAGTACAAATACAGGACGGTGCAGGCGATCAAAAACATGCTCGAGAATTCCATGTGATCCTCCGGGTTGGAACTGATGATTTGGAGCGCGAGCGGCTACTGAGCGCCCCGAACCCGGATCAATTCTGGAGGCTCGAGACGAGATCTTCAATCACAATTCATCTGGTTTTCTTAGCCATTCGTCTATACTCTGGATATACTTTGGGGCATGGACGTCCTGACCAACGTGCTCGATTCGTTGCGCCTGAAGGGCAGCGTCTACTGCCGTTCGCACCTGAAAAACCCGTGGAATTTGCGATTCCTTGAGCACGGAATGGCGGTCTTTCATGTCGTTGAACACGGCGAGGCGTGGTTGCAGTTGGCAGGCTCGAGCGACGCACTGCATTTGGTGACGGGTGATCTTGTGTTGCTGCCGCACGGCACGGCACACAGCATCGGGGCTCGAGATGCGCAGGCCACACCGAAATCTCAAGTCCCAACCATCCTGATGACCGAATTCGATCAACCTCGGGTCGAACGTTGGAGCGATTCGCCAGACACGGTGCTGCTGTGCGGCACCTTCAGCCTTGAGCATGGCGATCATCCGTTGCTGTCACTGCTGCCCGATCAGGTTCATGTGCCGGGTCAGACCGAGTGGCTCGAGACGGTTCGCCTGATGACCCGCGAGGTGGATTGTTTGCGTCCCGGCATGGAATTGATGGTTCGTCGTTTGGCGGACGTGCTGTTCATTCAGACGATTCGGCATTGGCTCGAGGGGCAAGATGCGATGCAGCACAAGGGTTGGTTGGCGGCCTTGCGCGATCCGAAAATCTCGCAGGCGCTTGAGTTGATTCACGCGCAACCCGAACACGATTGGACCGTGGCGAGCCTCGCCGAAAAGGTGCGTCTGTCTCGAGCCGCGTTCGCCTCACGCTTCACCGAACTGGTTGGTGAACCACCGCTGACCTACCTGACCCGATGGCGCATGAGCCTTGCCTCGAGGTTGCTGCGGCAATCCAAATACCCCATGCTCGAGGTGGCCAACCGCAGCGGTTACGGCTCCGAGGTGGCGTTCCATCGGGCGTTCAAACGGGTCACTGGCACCACACCTGGCGCGTACCGACGCAGGCAACAGGCTCGAGTTTCTGGGTAGATTTTGAGCCGACAGATTTCCCAGCGGCTCGAGATGTCGATCAGGGTTGGAAATCCGCGCCAAGTTCGTAATCCTCAGCTTTGATGCCCAATTCTGGGAAGTCCGGCAGGCGCTCATCGAACAACCAACGTTCGGTCAGGGTCCGAGCGTCCGCACCACCAAGCTCGGCGACAACTTTCAAGAAATCTTCGTTGGTCGCGCTTGCGAAACGGTGCCGCTTGAGGTACGTGCGCAAAATCTTGAAGAAGGATTCCTCACCAACCTTCAAGTACAGCGCGTGCAGCGTGGCTGAACCTCGAGCGTAAACGTTGCCATCGAACGGATTGTCACCCGGTTTGACCGTGCCCGGAACTGGTGACGGCTGGATTGACTCGAGGCTCGGGTTAGCTAAACGTCGCACTTCACGGTTGATGCGGCGGGTCACAGCAACTTTCGTGAACGGCAACTGACCAATTTCGTTGGTGAGTTGTGCAATGTTCAGGCCAGATGCGGCCTTCTCGACGATGCTGGCCCGAGATGCGGCGGGCAAGGTGCCACTGAAGATCAGGTCGAGCGCCTGACCGACCTTGGTGGCATCGAAGACAAAATCGGGTTTGATGTTGAAGGAACGACCCTTCAAGGTGTTGATGTAATCGGTTTTGTTGAACTGGAAGTAACCGCCTTCCTTGGCGTACAGCATGAAACCGTAATCGCCCTTGGTGGCCTCCTCGAGCTTGCGGCCATTGCTGTGCTGGCTCCAGAAGCGACCCAGGAATTCGGCGAAACCCTCGTGAATAAAAATCTGCGAGTGATCCTGGTAACTGACCAAAGCCCCGAACCATTGGTGCGCCAATTCATGTGCGTAAATTTCCTCGATCACACCAGAGGCTTCCTCGGCGGGCATATCGCCAAAGCCCTCAAATTTCGCGGGAAAACTCGAGAGCGTCTGATTCTCGAGCGCAAAGCCCGCCTCGATGTCGTGCGTAATGATGCCGTACTCGCGGAACGGGTATGTGCCCAGCTTTTCGCCAAAGAAACGGATCATGTCAGCGGCCTTGGCGAATGACAAATCGTAATAACTGGCTGTTCCCGGAGCGAGGTAATTGCGGATGCGCACATTGCCGACGGTTCCACCTTCAACCAGTTTGTACTGCCCGAACGCCATCACCGGCATGTAACTCGTGGTCGGTTCTGAGATCTTGTAAAAACTGGTGGCAGTCCCGTCTTTGTTTTCGCGGCGCGTCACGAAGATGCCGTTTGCAATCGCCTGTTCGGAACTTGGTGCGGTCAAACGAAACGTGAACGTCGCCTTGTCCGCCGGGTGGTCATTGATCGCCGCCCATTGCAGCACCGATGTCGGTTGCGCGAACGCCATCATGCCTGTCGGCGTGATTTGCCAACCACCGAACTCATCGGGCCTCGACTTTGAACCCGGCGTGCCGTGATACACAACCTGCACGCGGAAGCTCGAGCCTTTGCTGATCGTGTCGCTCGGTGTGATCGTCAGTTCTGGATCGTCATGCTGGAAGGTCACTCGAGCACCATTGACAAGCACGGCATCCACATCGAGCGAACCCAGATCCAGATTGAAACTCGAGAGGTCATCGGTGGCGGTCGCCTGCATGACCGTCATGCCTTTAACGGTTTTGTGATCCGCTGGAACGCGCAAATCAATCGTGTAATGCTGTGCGTCGTACCCGCCGTTGCCCATCCACGGGTACAACGGATCGTTCAGGCTCGAGCTTCCAGACATTCCCGTTGCGAACGCAACCGAAAGTCCCAGGGCGAGCACTGGGGTGATGACACGAAACGATGCTGGTTTGTGCTGCATGTGATCCTCCAAGATTTGAGAGGCCGAGATTTGAGAGGCCGAGATTTGAGAAACACAGCACGATAACAGTACACTCGAGAAAATGCGTCAAGAACAGTTGAAGGCGTGTTCGAGACGGTTTTCTCGGGTTTGATTTCAAATCTTCATGGGCATTTTAGAGGGCAGCAAACAGGTCAACCGTGTTGCCGTCCGGGTCTTTGAGGATCGCGTACCGTTGCCCCCAGAAGGCATCCCACGGCGGCCTGTGACCTTCAACGCCAGCCTCGAGCAATCCTTGATACTTGGCATCCACTTCCTGCGGGCTCGAGCAGAGGAACGCGCCGATGCTGTGTGGTGAAATCTGGAAATCTGGCTCGAGGCTTTGCATCAACGCGAGCGTGTCCCAGGCGAACCGCAAGCCATTTTCAAGCGTGATTTCCACGTGCGCTTCAGCCTCGAGTCCCGTTGGAATCTCCCAGCCGAGCTTGCGGTAGAACTCAAGGCTGCGGGCCATGTCTTTGACGGCAATGCCGATCATGTCGAGTTTCATTCTGACCTCCGGTGTTCTCCTGGATCATAAGTGATCTATGGAATTCTGTCGAACACGTTATAGGATTGATCGCAAGATTCGGCTGGCGCTCGGGTTTGCAAACAGGAGACAATGCACGCATGAAACTCGAGTCTGATTCTTTTTTATCACCGGTCGGTCAAGTGATCCTGGTTGCTCGAGATTCCGAACTCGTCTTCGTGGATTTCGAGGACAACGAGAAGCGAATGCGGCGTTTGCTCGAGGTGCGATTCGGTGTGTATCACCTCGAGAAGTCTTCACTGCCGCATTTCAAATCCAAACTCGAGGCGTACTTTTCGGGTGATCTCGAGGCGGTCAATGATTTGAATGTCTCAACCGGCGGCACGGAATTTCAAGCTCGAGTCTGGCAAGCACTGCGCGAAATTCCAACCGGTCAAACCATGACTTATGGCGCATTGGCCGCGAAGTTGGACAAACCCGGTGCATCTCGAGCCGTCGGCATGATTAACAGTTTGAACCCGATCAGCATTGTGTTGCCCTGTCATCGTGTGATTGGCGCGAATGGCACGCTCACCGGCTATGCGGGTGGCCTTGTGCGCAAGAAATGGTTGCTTGAACACGAAGGCGTGAAGTTGCGAGGCTCGAGCCCATCACCCGTTCAAGGTTCACTGTTTGAACTCGAGAATTCGTTGTGAGTCTCGGCGACCTGCAACGTCTGCTTCTGCTGTCCGCGATTTGGGGCGCGAGTTTTATTTTCTTTCGCGTGATCGTGCCGGTGCTCGGACCTGTCGTCACGGTTGAACTTCGTGTGCTGATTGCGGGCATCGCCCTGCTCGTTTACGCCAGCACCATTCGTGCCAACCTCGAGTGGCGTAAGCACGGATTGTGGTACGCGATTGTCGGCATCATGAACAGCGCCATTCCCTTCGCCCTGATCGCTTACAGCGAGGTTCGTCTGAGTGCTTCGCTCGCCTCGATCCTGAATGCGAGCACGCCACTCTTTACCGCGATTCTGGCGGCGATCTTCTTCCGCGATCCGCTGACCTCGA
>JANOWZ010000047.1:0-3640 GCA_031418155.1 Deinococcales bacterium | reverse complement strand
CGAGAATCGGGCTGCGACTCGAGGCATAAGGCTGATGGTGGAGATTCATGGTCGTATTCTGACCGATAAAACAGATTCGTTAGAACTTTCCTTTCCCTCGAGCCGACACGCCATTCAGCCATACGGTATGCTTCCCGCATGATTTCACTTGATCTCAGCGGCAAAGTGGCCTTGATTGCAGGCGTTCAAAACGAGTACAGCCTCGGTTGGGCGGCAGGCAAGAAACTGCTCGAGGCGGGCGCAACCTGCGTGTTCTCGTTTCAGGGCGAACGCAACTTGCCAGCGCTCGAGAAATTAACCGCGCCGTACAAGTCTCAGATCGCATTTTTGGATGTCTGCGATGTCAGCAAAGACGAGGATTTGGAAAAGCTGTTCGCCCGAATCAAATCAGATTGCGGAAGACTTGATTTCGTGATGCACGCGATTGCGTTCACGCCACGCTCGAGCCAGGAAAATCCGTTCTTGCAAACCACGCGCAGCGATTGGCAAATCGCCTTGGATGTCAGCGCGTACAGCTTGGTCGCACTCGCGCAGCACGCCGCGCCATTGATGGAATCCGGCTCGAGCATCGTCGCGTTGTCGTACTACGCCGCCGAGAAAGTCGTGGCGAAATACAACGTCATGGGCATTGCGAAATCCGCGCTCGAGTCCAGTGCGCGTTACCTCGCGTATGACCTCGGGCCACGCGGCATTCGCGTCAACATTGTCTCGCCAGGCCCGATGCGCACTGTGGCCGCCAAAAGCATTCCGGGCTTCACCAGCATGTACGAGAAGGCCGCCAAGACCGCCGCGATGGGTCGCAACGCCACCTTTGAAGAGGTTGGCAACACGTGCCTGTACTTGTTCAGCAACCTCTCGAGCGGCACGACCGGCGAAACGATATATGTTGATGCTGGGTACAGCATCATGGGCATGGCCTTGGATTGAGGGACAGGCTCGAGGGAAACATTTCGGATGCTGCCGTTGCCAGATTGATTCGCTAACTCTTGGAGTTTAAGTAGCTGAGGGGGTGTGCATGGTCACGCCAGCAAAAACATCGTCTCCTTAAATTCTCGAGCCGGTCGCCCCAAGCCCACGTTGAACAGCACCAGCAAGCAGTACGTCACCACCGCCAAATTGCACAACGCCCGAACGTTCAGTAAGGCTTTCATTGGCAAACGCTTCAAGCCAAACAAATCTTTTACTTCAGGACTGCGCCGCCGAAAGCAACACCTGCGGCCCTGCACCAAATCACAACGCTTTTGATTTTACTGACATCAACCGAGCTTGGAATCGAATAATTTTGATTTCCGTTGGTGCTTTTGAGTGCCTCTAAATCCGTGTAGGCGCTCGCTTTCAGCGCGTCATCGGTGATCGTGTCCGATTCAGAAACCCAAACGCGAACGTCCGGTCCTGAATCCGTTTTGAACCCCTCGAGTCGTGCGATGTGACTGCCATCGGTGAGTTTGATCAGTTTGGCCGTGCCGGTCGTTGGGTGATGAACGGACACGAACGCGCCACTCGAGATGGTCACGGGTTCGGTTGCGGGCGGGTTGTTGCCTGGAGGATTGCTGATTGGCGGGTTGTTTTGCGTGCCAGCCCCGGGCAATTGCTCGTTGACTGTTTGCGTATTGGTGCAGGATGCCAGGGTCAATGACAGGACCAGGGCGAAACCGGTGGCAATCAATCGAAATCGGTTCATTTCCTGAGGTACGCAAGTGATCGTTACAAAGTTCAACCTCACCTCGAGTTGATGGTCAGCCTGTGACCACGCGACCGGACCGTGCACTTTCACGGATCGCATCCATCAGCTTCGCAAATCGCAAGCCGATCTCCGGCGGGCAAGAGTTGGCCATCTTTCCAGCCCGGACCTTCAAGAACTGCTCCCACGGCCCTCGAGAGGCCGGGTACGGTACGGGCACGAAATCGGTTTGATCGTGTTTTTTCAAGGACAGGTTTTCACCCCAGATGCCTGTCTTCAACACAGCCTTGTCACCGAAGACGGTGATCTGGGAATGGCACTGCATCGAATCGCCCGCACCCGCAAGCGAGAAGAAAATCCCGCCCCTCGAGACTCCACCGACGGTTGAGGCAATCTCGACCGGTGTTCCACGTTGATCCAAGATTGCGGTCACACTGATGATGTCATCATCGATCAGATCGACCACGGTGTTGACCATGTGCGAACCGGTGTCAAACAAAAATCCGCCACCAGAAATTTCTGGATCTTGCCGCCATGTGCCGGTGGTCGCCTGCTGCCAGTTCTGATGTGCGAATGCCGAAATCGCCGTGACCCGTCCGAGCACCCCTCGGGCAATCAGTTTCTTTGCCGCCCAAATCGCAGGCGAGAGGCTGCCCGGAAAGGCCACCATCAGCAAACGTCCAGTCTTGTTGCGTAAACGAATCAGTTGTTTTGCCTCAAGCACATTCATCACCATCGGTTTCTCGAGCAGCACATCAATGCCCGCGTTCAAGCAATCGCAGGCGTTCTCGAGGTGGTATTTGTGCGGTGTGCAAATGAAGGCGGCTTCCGGGCTTCCCTGAGATTTCACCAGTGCCTTGATGGTGTCGAAGAACGGTGGGCAGATCAGGTTGTGCTCGGCAAAGATCTCGCGGGTCGCATCTCGAGCGACCTCGCTGGGTTCGACAAAACCCACCAGCGTCGTGCTGCGACGCATTTCGAGCATGCTGCGAATGTGCCAGCGGGCCATCCCGCCAGTGCCGACAACAACGGCTGTGATCTTGGGCATGAACAAATTTTACAGCTTGATGGCGAAAAAACCTTCAAGCCACGAGGCGACCGAGCAGACATCATCAACCTCGGGCCTGAAGATCGTTCAAAACGTCCTGATGCGATTGCGGGTGTACTCTGAAGTCCCAACCTCTAGGAGGAACCATGCAATACACGCAACTTGGTCGCAGTGGTCTGAAAGTCTCTCGGGTGTGCCTCGGCACCATGAATTTTGGGCCAGAAACCAGCGAGGCCGACAGCTTCAAGATCATGGATGAGGCGCTCGAGCGGGGCATCAACTTCTTTGACACCGCCAACGTCTACGGACGCAAAATCCATCTCGGATTCACCGAAGAAATCATTGGCCGTTGGCTCGAGCAGGGCGGAGGTCGGCGCGAAAAGATCGTGCTCGCCACGAAGGTTTACGGCGGCATGGGTTCAGGGCCAAACGATGCTCGCCTGAGCGCGTATCACATCCGCAAAGCTTGCGAGGACAGCCTGAAGCGTTTGAAAACCGATCACATCGACCTCTATCAAATGCACCACGTGGACCGCAACACGCCCTGGGAAGAAATCTGGCAGGCGATGCAATGGCTGGTCGCACAAGGCATGGTCACGTACATCGGCTCGAGCAATTTTGCCGGTTGGCACATTGCGCAGGCAAACGAGGCGGCCAAGGCCCGACACTTTCTGGGTCTCGTTTCCGAGCAGAGCATCTACCACCTGAATGCCCGAACAATCGAACTCGAGGTCGTGCCCGCCTGCCGCGAGTACGGTCTGGGTCTGATTCCCTGGAGTCCACTGGCCGGAGGGTTGCTCGGTGGCGTGCTGCAAAAACAGGCCGAGGGTCGCCGTGCGAGCGATGCCATCGCCGCTCGGGTCGAAAAGCACCGCGCACAACTCGAGGCGTATGAGGCACTGTGCAAAGAA
>JANOWZ010000046.1:0-2026 GCA_031418155.1 Deinococcales bacterium | reverse complement strand
CGGGCCGTGGTGGGCGCACCGACCGCCCCGGCAACATCGGCCAGATTGCCCCAGTCGAGGTCCATGCGCTGGAAACTGGACGCGCCAATCTTGGGATTGATGATCTTCTGGGCACGCGACGTGCCGCCAATGAACAACCGCGCCTCGAGTTCGTAATCGAGCGCCAGGTTGGTGAGGTTGACCAGGTTGAAGACGGTCTCGAGTTTGCTCGAGCGGTAGATGGATCTGAGAAACTCGCTGTCGCTGGGCAGGTTGGCACCATACGGAAACTTGGAGTCCAGTTTGGCGGCATCGCTGAAGTAGTAGCCGTTCGGGAAGAGTCCACTCCACATCCACCTCGAGACCACATTGTTGCTGGGGTCGCGGAAGATGATGGTGCTGTTCACGGTTTCGGCGATGCCACCCTTGAAATCGCTCTCACCGCCGGGAAGCAATTCAATCGAGCCGCGCCGTTCGGTTTCGGGCTTGGGTTCGGCGTAGGACACGAAGGTGAACAGGTCGGGTTGGCCGCTGCCCTTGTCGGCACAGCCTTTGCTCGGGTCGTTCGGGTCCTTGAGGGTGCAGTTGGCCTCGCGGAATTCCTTCCAGGTCAGCGACGGGTGCGTGCCTCCCCAGCGGTCGTTGGCGTTGTTGACGAATACGCCGTCGTTGTTGGCGTTGGTCACACCGGTCAGCACGAAGGCGTGGCTCTGACGGTCGGATGCAGTCCAGACCGGCGTGTTTCCCCCGAAGGCTTTGCCCGCGGTGATGGTTGAAACGTAAGACTTGAACGCATCGAAGGCTCCGTCAAACTGCTCCTCGGCCTTGTCCGACGGAACCAGTTCGGCATCCCAGCGCAGCAACGAGTACGAGGATTTGGGAGACCCGATTGCTTTGACGATACTGAACCCGCCCGAGCCACCGTTCGCTGGCTGGCGGATCAGGCTGGCCAGCCCGTAATTGCTGACAAACCCGCCGGGGAACTTGCCGTTGCCCGAAATCGCCGCGTCCGGCTTGTAGTAGTTGAGCGCCATCGACAGCGAGGTCGGGGTGCACCAGGGGTAGACCGCCTGCCAGTAGAACGGCACTTGCAGCGAAGCACCCACGGTCCCATCGCTGGTCTGTGGCTTGCGAATGACCTGTGCGGCGTACACTGCCGCCCGACGCACCGAGTACGCCACCCGACTGAACAGGCCCCGCGTCGATAAGTCCCGAGCAGACAGGCCCGCCTGGGCCGGTGCAGCCCCGACCGGTCTGGCCGCGTGGACCCAGAGTGGGGCCTCAGCGCTCGTGTCGTCTTCCGGCAGCGTCTCGAGCACCACCAAGCTGCCCTCGCCGGTCGCATCCACGGGAAGCTCGAGGTTGGCGGGCATCTTCAGCTCGGCCCCGCCCAGATCGAGCGCCACCGTCGTCCCAGCGGGCTGCATCGGGTTTTTGGCGGATTCGCTGGCCTTGCCTCTGGCGACCAGCGTCACGGTGGCATCCTGGCTCAACGCCCCCGGTGGGATGGTCAGTTTTGCTCCTCCAGCCTCGAGCACACCGCCGGTCGCGGCCTTGATCTGTCCGGCGGTGCCGCCGGGTCCAGGGTTGGGTGTGCCACCGCAGGCGGCGAGCAGCAGGGTGATGAGGAACAGGGTGATCAATCGGTGGGTCATGTCAATCCTCCTTCACGGGTTGGTGGTGTCTGCGAACTCGAGTCCGCAGGCGGCGCAGAACTTGGCGTAAGGGCTGGTGATCGGCTTGCTGCACAACGGACAAGCCTCGAGCATGGGGATTCCATCATTGATGCAATACCGCTCGTCCGAGCTTGCAGGCACGGCCCGAAAGCAACGCACGCACAAGCGGTAACGAAGTGTCCTTCTGCCCTCCCAATCGATCTCGGAGCCTGGCATCTTCCCGAACCCCCTTTGAACCTCAGGTTAGGCCGGGGTCGATCAGATCAAACTGATAAAATCAGGCACTTTTGCCGGTCGGTGTCGGTATCTCGAGAAAGTCCATCCACCGTTCGGGCAGGACTTCACCGATCTCGAGCAGGTCTGTGCGGGCA
>JANOWZ010000045.1:0-3680 GCA_031418155.1 Deinococcales bacterium | reverse complement strand
GTACTTGAAGCAGTCCGCGATTGTGCGGGCCGGGTTGCTGATCCGAACCGGCACGCCATCAATCACGACCGTCTCGAGGCCGAGATCAAAGTGTGCCGCATCAAAGAAGTGAACCCGAACACCCTCGAGTTTCGGTTTGTGTGACCGGGCTGGCACGGCGATCCAGGTTTCAAACGGCAGTTGCGTCGTCAGGTTGTGATACTCGAGCGCACTCAGTAGGCAGATCGAGGCGTGAGGTGCGAGCAGCGCAATCTCGGCGAGGCGTTGGTGTGCGCCCACCGCCATGTTCGGATCGGCATAGATTCCTCGAGCGATTCGTTCGAGTTCGCCGCGTTGAACCAGTCGCGCAATGGTCGTGCGTGAAAGTCCTTGCGCCTCGAGGTCTCTGCTGCGTTTGATCCCCGTTGTTGCTGCTGGCTCGAGTGTTGCAGTACCTTGATACTTACTCATAACAGTAAACGAATTGTAACGCATCACCGATGGTCAATCACGCCGCCAGATCAAGCCCCAAGAATTCCGAAACGAATCAAAATCATCCCTCACTTCCCCATGAGTGCCCGCTCGAGCTTGCGGGCCTCCTTGCCGCACTCCGCCGCGTCCAAACGTCGGATCGCCTCGTGAACCAAGTTGCGCAAACGATCAATTTCGTTCTTGTAGAGATCGTGGCCTGCCTCACCGCCCGCCCAAGCTCGGGCAATCACCCAGCGCGGTTGGTAGTCGAGCAACAGGGTGTGATGATACCGATACCCAGGGTCGAAACCACTTGCCAAGTACTCGTCACGCCTGAGATCCAAAAACAAATGCACCGAGTGCGGTTCGGCCTGCGCGAACGCCACCGCCAAGTTGATCAGGTCACGGTTGCTGACGTGATACCAGCCATCACGGGTTTTGACACTCGGATGCTCGAGCCAGAACCGTCTGGTGACGTTCGCTCGGGCCGCCACCCGTTCGAGGGCACCCACTTCGTGAAAGAACAAACGTACATGTCCTCGCTGCTGCTGGCCAACACAGCACTTGCAGCCTCGCAGGTGACCTGATCTGGCGGGTTGTTCGCATTCACGTGATCATGCAGGCGTTCCAGATTTGCGTTGTCACGTTGCACTTTCGGCCAGTCTTTCCAGGTGGAGATCAGGCGCAACGTGGTGACGAGTTCCTCGAAGCCTTGTAAATCACCATCCAGGTGTCGTACCCGAACCCGGCGGGTTGCGCCACGTTTGATGAAGCTGACGGCCTCAACACGAATGACGGGTGAATCTCGAGCACCACTGGTGCGCATCGCCCAGGCTTCACCGGCCTTGAATTCGCTCTGATTCATGCGCGAATTGTAAACCGAAGGATGGTCAAATTTCAGCCCATCAGACGGTGATCTTGGCATAGCTCTGGCTCGAGTGTGTGGGCATCATCAAGGCTCGAGGCTGAACATAATGACGTGGTTTCAGTCGTCCAGGTCGAACGGATCGGGATCAAGTTCAATCAGGTTTCCGCACGATGGACAACGAAACTGCGTGGGTGTGATCTCCTCGAAACGCAAACCGGTGTCCGCTGGAAGTGGGATCTTCACCGGCCAACCATCACTGTCCAGCAGGCCAATGTCTTTGGGAAGATGGTACGTCAGGAGGATCGATTCCATGGTCACATCCTCGAGCAGCGAGCATTGATTGCAGGTCAGCAGTTCCCGATCTGCGATGAACATCCCCAACGCTTCGGCACGTTTGTGCAACGCCTGAATTTCAAGCGCCAGTTGGTGCAAGGTGCTGTCAATTTTGGGATTTTCAGAATCCACTGCCGCCTCCAGAATCGTGATTTCACCTGATTCAACCCGATCATGATGGCACAGGTCAGTGATCGATGTGCAGCCAATCCTGGTCTCCAAGGTGGGCTATCTTGCCCCAAAAGTTATAATCGATTATAATCTCGGCATGGCCCGCACCCTGATCACCGTTGGCAAAAGCACCGCCGTGACCATCCCGCCCGACCTGCTCGAACGGTACGGCCTCAAACCTGGCGATGCTGTCGAACTGATCACCACCGAACACGGCATCACCATCGTGCCCGTCACCGGCCTGGAACCCGCCTTCGAGAATGCCCTGCGCAGCATCAGCCGTGAACGTGGCGCACTGTTCCAACGCCTCGCCAATCACGAACTCACCAAGCACGAACGCACCAAGCACGATGGTGAACAACCTTGAATCCCAAAACCTCGAGGCACCTGACCCTCGAGGAAGTTCGCACGATTCACGCCCTGATGATCGAACAGCACGGCGGCACCCACGGTGAACGCGCCCCGCACGCGCTCGAGAGCGCCCTGGCACAACCTGGCGCGGCGCATTTTGGCACGCCGTTGCACTCGACGGTCAGTGAACAGGCGGGTGCGTACTTGTTTCACCTGTGTCAGGCACACGCCTTCTTGGATGGCAACAAACGTACCGCGTTGTTCGCCACGCTCACGTTTTTGCAGTTGAATGGCTTCACGTTGCAGGCCACGGACGATCAACTTTTTGATCTGGTCTTGCAGGTGGCCACCGGCATGGTGAACAAATCCGCTTTAAACGTCATCCTCGAACCGTGGTTACAACCCTTGTGATCGTGAACGGTGTCAAGAAATATTTTTTTCATAGGGTGGGCAAACCATCAAAATTTACTGAGCGATCCCATAAGGAATCACGACCCGATGGTGCTCGGAAATTCCGACCATGATTGACCTCGAGCACCGTTAAAGGTTGCAGGCGGTTCAGGAGTCTCGAGCCGAGTTTGCCCACGAGTTCGACCGGTTCAAGGTTGCTGGTGATGATGGTTGGCAAACGTCGGTTCTGTCGTTCCTCGAGCGCCAGGTACAGAAGACGGTTCTCGAGCGTGGCGTTGCGTGTTTCGCCCGCGCCGAGGTCATCAAGGATCAGAAAGTCGGTCGTGCCGAGCGATTCGAGCGCAGCGGATTCCGTCAAGCCCTGATCGGAGTACCCGCGTCGCACGTCCACGCACAACCGACCGATGTTGACGACTCGAGCATTCAGTCCAGATCGAATCGCGGTTTTGGCAATCATGATTGCGGCCTGCGTTTTGCCCGAACCGGGCGGGCCATGCAAGAACAAACTTTCACCCTCGAGCGAGATCAGATCCAATTGCGTACAAGCCTGTTGAATGCGTGGCAATGGCTCGAGCATTTCGAGGTCGTTCCATTCGAGATCCAAGTAACGCGGTGGGATGCCAGCTTCGCGCATTCGGCTGCGCAATTCGATCTCGCGTTTGCTTTGATCCTGACGTTGCTTGCAGATCGGACAGGCGAAGGCGGAATCCGAATAGTGCGGGTGAGCGTACCCGATTCGACCATCACGGCAATGCAGTTGATGCTCGAGATCGGAGATTTCCAGCGTGTCAGCCTTCCAAGCTGTGACGATGGCTCGAGCCTCGAATTCCGTGAGTGGATTCATCCTCGCCCCCAAGTGCCGTTCAAGGGTGTGCTGGCCAGAAGTTCGGCCATGGTCTTCTGACGTTTGGCTGGTGCTGGTGGCTTGGGCATCTCGAGGTTTGTGTCTCGGGTCGGCGTATCGGACTGGCAGGCCGTTTGCGCTGATCCGGTCTGTGAGGCCGTTTGACCTCGAGCGGTCTGAGGGGCCGGTTGGTCTCGAGTGCCTTGTGTTGCAAGTACTGCCCGGTAGTAACCCCAACGTGATTGCGTGGCG
>JANOWZ010000044.1:0-6131 GCA_031418155.1 Deinococcales bacterium | reverse complement strand
TTGTTGCCGTATTCTTTTTCGCGTTGCAATGCGAACGGTGGGCTGGTCAGCACGAGGTTGATGCTGTTGTCTTCGAGTTGCTCGAGCAGGCGCAACGAATCGCAGCAGTAGGCCGTTCCCAGGCCGGTGAAGTAGGCCGGTGGTTCTTGAATGCCACTTGGGAAGAAATCCATAACTGCGTCCAGTCTACACCCGAGCGCTACTTATCGTCTGTAGACTCAAAGTCATCAAGAAACGCAGGCTGATTGAATGCTCATGCCGAAATCAGATACTCGAGCCTTGCTTTCCGAAAAAATGCGATCACACCGCTCGGCCCGAGGGTTATCGCAAGAGGCTCTCGCCGACCTGGTTGGATTGCATCGCACGTACATCGGTTCTGTCGAACGTGGCGAACGCAATGTGTCACTGGATAACCTCGAGCGAATCGCCAACGCCTTGAACCTGACCTTGGCCGAATTGTTCACCGAGGACCTGGCATGAAAGCCCATTCTGACCTCGCTCGGCTCGAGGCATTGCTGCCGATGATCCGTCAATATCAGGCGCTCGCCTCTGAGCATGGCATTGATGATGTCTTCCAAGACAACGGCGGCAAGCTGTTGCAAGTCTTGCTGGTCACGGGTTTGAAAGTGATTGCCGGACGCGAAGGCAACGATGCTGTGGATGCGCAAGGGCAGCAGTACGAATTGAAAACAGTAAATGTGCTCAAGCAACGTCAATTCACCACCCACCATCATTTGAATCCGGGCATCATCGCCAAATACCGGCAAGTTCCCTGGATTTTTGCCGCATACGAAGCCATTGAAATTGTGGCTGTTTACCGTGTTGAACCTGCTGATCTTGAGCTTTTCTTCTCAAGGTGGGAAACGAAATGGCATGCGGATGGCGGCAAGGACATCAACAATCCCAAAATCCCCCTCAAGCATGTCGAAGCTGTTGGGACGCTAATTTGCAGCACCACACCACCTCAGAAATTCTTGTGAACGATCACCTGACCAAGACTTCCATTCAGGTCATGCTCGAGGGTTCAACTGCTGCTTGAATGCCGACCTCGAACTCAAGCCGCAAGGTGGGTTCTGTCCGCCATCGACTCAAGAACCATTACAGCACCGCTGTCTAGGCCAAGCTCGAGCATATCGAGCCGGTGTCGGTTGCATTGGAACCGGATAAATTGTACGATGGAGTACACAGTTAACCCTTCGGTGCAGCACCTCAAGTGACGTAACCCAATTTCTGTACGCACCCTTTCAGGAAAGGAGCGATCTTTGTTGTGTACCTTGGCGCAGCATTGGTCGAACCATCTTCCCATTTCGCCATCAGTACCCTGACGGGGTTCTGCACCGCAGACCTGCGGTCTAATTCCCAGTTAATTGGACTCAGCCAAACTTCGAGGTTAGATGCAACCACTCGTCGTGCAGGGATACCGTAAGTGGTAAAATTCCGTGCAACTCGTACCTAATCATCCGACCCTTTGGCCAAATCTCAATGGAGGTTGAAATGATTATTGTGAGGAATTTGTTCCGCCTTAAATTCGGACAGGCGAGGCCTGCAATTGCCGCCTTCAAAGAAATCCGTTCCCTCAACACTAAGTTAGGAATGGATGCTGGAAGTCGCCTACTGACGGACCTCGTAGGGACCTCCTACACGTTGGTATATGAGCTTCAATTCGAGAGCTTGACGGATTTCGAACAGCAAATGCAGAAGCTCATGAGATCAGACGAGTGGCGGGTGCTGTATGACAAATTTATTCCGCATGCTGAATCTGGTTCTCGTGAAATTTTCAACATTGTTGACTGAACTTACGCACGCGGAATCTGGTTGAAATTCTGAAGCCGTCCTGCCTTGAATACCAAAACTTCCATTCAGGTCATGCTCGAGGGTTTAACTGATGCTTGAATGCCGATCTCGAGATCGTGCGTTTGCTACACTGACCCCATGAGCATCCTTGACCTCGAACCAAAAATGATTGTCGGAACGAACGGTGAAGAACTGGTCGTGCTCACACTCACCAAAGCAGAATGGCAAGCGCTCGAGGCGAAACTCAGCGAAGACGAACCCATGCCGGTTTTTGCTTCCATCGGTGCTGGCGAAAGCAACCTGAACGGTGCCGACAGCGAGACTTGGCTCCGTGAGAACTGGAAGTGATCACGCTTGACACCAGTGCCGTGTTCACGTTGCTGAATGCCAAGGATCAAGACCATCAACGGGTTCGGGCGGCATGGCTTGCGGTCCGCCCAGCGTATTTCATCCCAACCTGAATCCTGGCCGAAATCGCCTACCTGCTCGAGCAACGGCTTGGTCAAGCCGTCCTGCTGGCCTTCCTGAGCGACATCAAAAACGCGGCCTTCAAATTCCGATTGGGCTCGGGTTGAAACGCTGGTGGGCCGTTACGCCGACCTGCCATTGGGTTTGGCCGATGCGTTGGTGATCGAATGCGCCGAACGTCGCGGTGGTCAAGTACTGACCTTGGACAAGCATTTCTGGATTGTTGCCAAAGAAGGAACGTTGAAGGTCTCACCGTGAGGTTGAGGCTTGTTCCGAAATGGTCCACGCGCACGATCTGAGGACGATCATGACCTTGATTGCAAACGAAACCAGCCAGGAATACACCTTCACCGCAATGGCATCAGCCTGTTGGTGCGTCACGTGCCCGCACGGGTTCGCCGTGACCTTGACGGTGATGAAGTCCGCACGTTCTCGATGGGTGTGGACCATGCGCCTGGAAGAATTGATCGAGGATGCGTTGGGTAAACTCGAGGCTGGGCAGGTCAGTGTCGAACTCGAGTTTTAACTTATCGAATCTTGTCCGCCGCATACTTTAAACTTGCAAGCACATCCGCACGTTGCAAACTCGGGTACGCCTCGAGCACATCTTCAACGCTGTCGCCAGCCCCCAGAAACTCGAGCACGGTTTGCACCGTGATGCGGGTTCCTTTGATGATTGGATGCCCGTTGCAAATGTCCGGGTTGATCTCGAGCGGATGTCAGTTGCTGTGAATGGGCGGCAGTCGGCGTGCAACACGCGATGCCTAACCGCTCCATCGAGCAGACGTTAGGCGGCACAGCCACCCATTGCAGCCTATGGGAGATCCTCATGTATGCAGAGGTAATTCCCTTCGGTATCCTTGAACCAAGCCACCTTCTCCGAACCCAGAACGCATACGTGATTCACCGTTTTCAACCCAGGTAGGTCGTAGTCATCGAACACCACGCCAGCCTTCTTCAGTTCGGCGATGCTCATCAGGATGTCCGGCACCCGAAAGCTGATGGCCGTATGTTCGGCTTTTGTGCCCTCGGGCTTCGGGAAGAGTGCCAGCGTGCTGCCCCCGACTGCATACTCGAATTTGCCATCGGGTTTGAGATTTCCAGGCATCAATCCAAGGCAATGTTCGTAGAACACTCGAGCCCGCACCATATCAATCACAGGAAGCATCGTCGTAACGGAAGCATTGCTTAACATATGCACTCCTTTCGCCTCGTCTGGCTGCGCCTGCGCCGGAACGACGACCTGTGCGTTTCAAAGCCAGGATCTCAGCCTAGACCTGTCTTCACCTCTGCGCAAGTCCGCAACACAACCCTCAGCACGAGCGAAAGTGCCGCCCAACCCTTCACTCCAGCTGACATGCTACTGCCTGCGGGCGCGGCTGAGCTCAAACGTTCGAGAAAGTCGTCGTGTTGGCTTTGCTCACCATCTCTACCTCAAAGCCATCTGACTTTGTACTGATCAAAACCTCCATTCAGGTCATGCTCAAGGGTTCAACAGGTGCTTGAATGCCGGTCTCGAGATCAGGCGTTTGCTACACTGACCGCATGAGCAGGCTGAACCTCGAGCCGAACCCAGTTGTTGTGCAAGCTTCCCACAGGTGTGTGCTCGCGTTCTTATCGTGCAAATGCAACCGGCACGCACAGAAGACCGTTCGCATTTGAAAAAAGGGGACTTCAGCCATGGCCAAGGCATATTGGATCGCTGCTTACCGTTCGGTCAACAACCCCGATGCTCTTGCCGATTACGCCAAGCTCGGCGGTCCTGCACTTCAAAAATTGGGCGGGCGCATTCTCGCCCGTGGAATTCCGGCACAAGTGTATGACGGTGGCATCCAAGAACGCACCGTTCTGATTGAGTTTGACAGCATTGAGCAGGCAGTCGCTGCGCACGACAGTCCCGAGTATCAAGAAGCACTTCGTCTCCTTGGCAACGCCGTTGACAGAGACCTGCGCATTATTGAGGGGGTTGAGTTGTCGTAAGGTGGGCTCTGCCCGCCATCTCCTCGAGATCACCAATCTTCTCCCTGATAAATCTTTCCATTCAGGTCATGCTCGCGGGTTCAACTGCTGCTTGAATGCCGGTCTCGAGGTTGGGTCTGTTACGCTGATTCACATGGTCAATCCCGAAATGGAATCCATCCAGATTCGCCGTGGTGTGCTCGAGGATGCGGCTGCGCTGGCAGAATTGGCTGCCCGAACGTTTGCCGAGGCATTCGCGGTTGACAACACCCCAGAAGACTTGCAAGCACACCTCGAGTCTTCGTATGGGTTGGCGCAGCAGTCGCGTGAACTTTCCGATCCGAACGAGATCACGTTACTGGCCTTTGCTGGTGATCGTTTGATCGCGTTCGCGCAGGTGCGCCGTAAGGTTCCGCCCGCTTGTGTCACGCAGGCGCAAGCCATCGAGGTGCATCGATTTTACGTGGATCGCATCGCGCATGGCAAAGGTGTGGCGCAAGCCTTGATGATGGCGGTGGAATCTGCTGCGAAAGAATTTGACGCAGGACACTTGTGGTTGAGTGCTTGGGAACGAAATCCTCGAGCCGTCGCATTTTACACCAAGATGGGTTTTGAGATTGTTGGCAGTGCCGATTTCGTGGTTGGGTCGGATGTGCAAACGGATCACATCATGGTCGCGCCGTTGCGATTCGAAAACCCGACGAAGACAGCGGCATTTGGCAACTGAATACCGATCTCGAGGTTGGGCTTTTGCATCCACCAATCTTGCGGCTTGATTCAGCCTGGGTCGGCTCCCACAGCAATCGGTGCGTCGGCCTGATGAATCCAGTCTGACCACGATCCGGCGTAGAGCTTCGCACCGGTGATTCCAGCCACCTCGAGCACGAGAAGGTTTCCGCAGGCGCTAACCCCCGATCCGCAGTAAACAAGGACCTCTTCGGCATTCTCGAGCGCCGCGAAACGTTCTGCCTGAGCACTTGCGGGTTTGAAGCGTCCGTTCGGCTCGAGACCCGCTGCCCAGTCCAGGTTGATCGCACCGGGAATGTGTCCGGCTTTGGTGTCTATCGGTTCAACCTCGCCTCGATAGCGCGGTGCGGCCCGAGAATCGATCAGGATTGTGCCAGAACCTCGAGCGGTCACATCTTCGGCATTTACCGCCATCTCAGAACGCACCCGAGGTGTGAAGCTTGTTTTGGCATGAGATGGCAGGTTCGTCTCGAGCGTTCCGCCCGCCGCAAGCCAAGCTGGAAGGCCACCATCGAGCACGCTGACCCGATCGTGCCCGAGATAACGCAGCAGCCACCAGACGTGCGCGGCGTAAAACCCTTGACCGCTGCTGGGATCGTCATAGGCGACCAGCAAATGTTCATTGCCGATGCCAAGCTCGGACAATCTCGAGGCGAGTACGTGCGGGTCCGGGAGCGGGTGTCGCCCGCCGCGACCGTCGGGACGTTTGGGGGCGGACAGGTCACGCTCGAGGTCAAGGAAGATGGCCCCTGGAATGTGCCCTTCTTCATAGGCATCACGGCCCGCGTTCGGCTGGCCCAACAGAAAACGCACATCGAGCACACGCACGTCCAAATCACGGTGATGCTCGAGCAACCAATTGGCGGAGGTTAAAGGATTCATGGCTTCAGCGTATCTCAAGACATGAGCCGCGTTGAGTTTCGCCTCATCGCCCTCATCGGCTGCAACCCGTAGACTCGAGGGGTGAAGAAGACCATTGCCATGCTCGCCGGAATTTCGTTATTTGCCAGTGGTGTTGATCGGGCCACCGCCGCCGACCTGACGCTGTATTACAACTTTTCTGAGGTCCGAGATCCGGTGCAACTCTCCGGGAACCGTTTCAATTGGACCCCCGCCGCCGATCTTGCCGGATTTATTGTTCCGGGCAGCCTCGCGCTCGAGTA
>JANOWZ010000043.1:0-2998 GCA_031418155.1 Deinococcales bacterium | reverse complement strand
GACCTGGCGTTTCTGGCTGTTGTGGTTCATCGCCTTCACCGGCTTTCCAATCGGTGGCCTGCTGGTCAAGCTGCTGATCGGTCCGATCAACACCCTCTCTTCGGCGGCGTTCGGCGGAATCATCAGCGGTGCAATCTTGGGTCTGGTGCAATGGCTGGTTCTGCGAGGGCAGTTTCCGCTTTCCATCTTCTGGGTGATCGCCTCGAGCATCGGGATGGCGCTGGGACTGACCGTGAGCGCGTTGCTGCTGGGCAGCGACACGGACGGCAGTGTCTTGTTGTGGCGTGCACTGATCACCGGCATTTGCGTCGGCATTGCGCAGGCCCTGACTTTCCGCTCGAGCTTGTCCGTACCGGTTGTGCAAACCGCAATCTGGACTGTGACGGTGGCCCTCGCTTGGACCCTCGGCTGGTGGATTACCCGCAGCGTCGGCGTTGACCTCGGCCCGAAATGGACGGTCTTCGGTTCGACCGGAGCCTGGGCGTTTCAAGTGCTGACCGGACTGGCGATGTTCCTGATGCTGCGCTCAATACAGATCACACAAGGAATCAAATGAACCCCTCAACTCAACCCCCAACTCAATTACACGTTATTTTCGGCACTGGACCGCTGGGCAAATGGACGGCCCGAGCCTTGACAACGATGGGCCACCGTGTCCACATAATCAACCGCAGCGGTCAGGCGAGCGACCTGCCCGCAGGTGTCGAAATCCTCAAAGGTGATGCCTACGACGCGAGCAAAAACATCGAAATGACACGCGGTTCGAGCAGCATCTACCTGTGTGCTCAACCCGAATACCACCAATGGGCGGGTCACTTTCCGCGATTACAGGCGGCCATCTTGCAGGCGGCGGTGACGAACGGGGCCAAACTGATCGCCGCTGAAAACCTTTACATGTACGGTGACACGCACGGCCAAGCGATCCGCGAGGACTTGCCGTACAGGGCACACACCAAGAAGGGTCGGATTCGTCAGGAAATGACCGAGGCGTTGTTTGCTGCGCACGCAGCGGGTCAGGTTCGGGCTGCCAGCGTGCGTGGTTCGGATTTCTTCGGGCCAGACGATCACCTGTACGCCGAGAACATCTTTGGTCCAGCGCTCTCTGGCAAGGCGATCAACGCGATTGGCAATTTGGATCAGCCGCACACGTTCACCTACACGGCGGACTTTGGCAGGGCGCTCGCCATTGTTGGCACGCACGATCAGGCGTTGGGTCAAACCTGGCACGTGCCGAGCGAACCGGCGATCACGCAACGCGCTTTGATCAAGATCATCTCAGAGGAAGTCGGTAGGCCAACCAAGACGATGTTGGGCACGCCGTTGATCGTGCGGGCGTTGGGTTTGTTCAATCCGGGTCTGCGCGAGATGGTCGAGATGCTGTACCAGTTCACGCAACCGTTTGTGCTTGACAGCAGCAAGTTCACACGCACGTTTGGCATGACGGCCACACCGGTTCGTCAGCAGGTTCGGGAGACGGTCGCCTGGGTGCGAGCACATCCTCCAGTGCAACGTTAGGTCCGTGCATTGCATCCATGAGTTGGTGCTGGTCAGACCACCTCGAGCGGCGAAAGGTGTGATCCTCGAGAAGCAATGGTTGCGTTCACCGCTGGCGGGCTTGGTTTCGGACGTGCGCGTGAAATCGGTGACGGGCAAAGGTGTATCGGTGGAAGTCGTGATCCTTGAGGAAGAACGGATGGGCTCGAGGAATTGAGGTGATGACGTTGCCTGACTTGCGAATTGGCAACGACAGCTCGAATTTGATCGGGTCGCATTACACTGGGTTCCAACACATGTCTCGAGACGTTGATCTCCAGCGCAAACGCTTGTCTGGACTGGCCGCCCGTCGCTCAGGGTTCGCCATAGGTTTGCGTGGACCACCAGGCATTGGCAAAACCTTCGCCGCGCTCAAGATTCTGGGCTCGGCATCATGTCGAACGGTGTCCGTGCGGGCGGTTGCACCAATCACCGGGTTGCCTCAAGCCTTGCCACGTCCGAAACGCTTGGCGGTCTGGATCGAACGCGAACTCGAGCAACCCGAACCGACCCCCGAAGCGATCATGGCCTTGCTCAGTGCCCTCGCACCGGTCATGGTTCACATCGAAGACCTGCATGAAACCACACCATCTCAACTCGAGTTCTGGCAGCATCTGGCTCGGGCGGTGCTACGGTCTCGAGGGATGGCCTTGATCGCCACCAGTCGGATCGAGTTGCCCGAACCGTTCGAGACGCTGACGCTTGAAGCACTCTCAAGCGAGGCGAGTGTTGCATTGCTCGAACACGAAGTTGGTTCGGGTTTGCCACGTCAAGCGACCGCTTGGATTGAGGCGAAAGCGGCAGGCAATCCACTTTTTACACTCGAGTTTTTTCGGTCATTGGCGCGACGTGGTTTTGTGTGGAGTGACGGTTCGCACTGGCATTGGCGCGTCCCGGATCGTGATGTCTTGCCCACCACCGTCGAAGCGATGATTGAGCGTTCAATCACGGAAGCGTGCAGCGATCCTGCCACCCGAACGGCACTCGAGGCGCGGGCGTACCTGGAAAGCCTCGAACCGAACCTGAAGCCCGAGCCGAGCGTCTGGGCGCAGGTGGCGGGACTCGAACTGGAGGTGCTTGAACAGGCCGAACAGCATTTGCGGGTGAGGGGCGTGTTGAACGAATCGGGTTTTGTGCATCCGTTGTTCCGTGAAGTGCCGTTCAATGCGATGTCCAGTCGAGATCGAAAAGTATTCGCCGCTCGAGCACTCGAGGTCTTGCCGCTTCTTGCCCCAACACCAGCACCTGTCTTGATCCCAGGCTTGCACCTGACGGGCGGGATCGCTGGCGGGCCTGGGGCGCTCGAGGTGGCTGCCGTGTTCGTTGCGGATGCGCAACTTGGGCCGGAACGTTCGCTCGAATGGCTGACGCGGGCAGCCGAAGCCTCGAACACGCCCGGACGTTGGTTGGCTTTGGCCGTCGAATACTCGAGCGGATCAGATCGCACTCAGTTGGCGCTCGAGGC
>JANOWZ010000042.1:0-8900 GCA_031418155.1 Deinococcales bacterium | reverse complement strand
GGACGGTCGGCGCTCGGGGCGCAGGCGGAAAGCGTCAGGGCGAGCAGGGCGAATGCGGTTAAAAATTTCTTCATCGGTTCCTCCGGGTCTCGAGATTGAAATGATGTAGAGCCTAGGTTAAGTGTAGTGCAAAGATGGGATCCAGGCTGGTGAATTCCGGCATTTGACAAATCCAAAACGTCAGCGGATTTTGTTTGAACATGCTCGAGCCGACCTCAAGGTGATACTTCGTTTTATTCTACAAAACACGAGTATGATATATTTGGGCATGGCCAAAGCACCCACATGGAACCGCATTAAAAAAGAACTGATAGGGTACGACTCGAGCGACCTGCTTGAGGTGATCCAATCACTTTACGACCTCTCCAAACAAAACCAAGCTTTACTGATGGGCCTCGTGGATCAGGAGGCCAGCGTCGAGGCATTGAAGGCTCCGGTGGTAAAAGCCATCGCCAAGGCGTTCAACCCGCACCGAGGATTCCCAAGCTTCAAAACCACCGAGGCAAAACGGGCCGTTTATCAGTTCGCCAAAATTGCACCGCAACACGAAACCCTCGAAATGATGCTGCACTTTGTGCAAAGTGGCATTTGGGCCACCAACCAGTACGGTGACATTGACGAGGCGTTTTACACTAACCTTGAGGACATGTGGGGGGTCGCGCTCGAGTTGGTCCTAGAAGTCCGGGAACCACAAACCGAACTCTCACGGCTCAAAACCATTTTGAAAAGCGCCCAGGGATTCGGTTGGGGCTTCACCGATCAGATGAATGACTTGTTCGCATTATTTATGGAAAAACTCGAGGCGACATCATGACCTACGATCTGATCCTCTCGAGTCGATTTCAAAATGTTGAAAGCCGCAAACGGGAAGCTGTCCGAGCAGCCCATGACCAAGACCTCGAATCGTTGCTCGAGTTGCTGAACCATTACATGACCCTGAAAAGCGCCAGGAAAGGAGAAACCTCGGACGAAACCCGGCGTCTGTACGCCGTCGCCATCGGACGATTCCTCACCTTTTGCTCGGGCAGCCAGGGTGTACGCCGCGAGCTTTCACGGCTGCCTGAAGATGATGTGGAACTCTGGTTGGTGCAATTGCAATCCGAAGGCATGAGACCTGGAAGCATCGCCACATATTTGAATGGCGTGCGTGCATTGTATCGAGCCCTGGTCTGGGCTCGAGCCGCTGATGGCAACCCGGCTGCCGAAGTCAAAGCCCCCAGGGACCCGACACCGGCACACCTGAAAAAAAGTGCGCTCTCCCCTGCCGTCTACCGCGATTTGATCGCCGCTCCCGCCGATAAATTTGCAGCAGATGATCCGCGCCGAACCCGAGATGCCTTGCTGCTTGCGCTGGGTGGTTCTGCCGGACTGCGGGCCAAGGAAATCATCGGCCTGGACATTGTGGACCTCGAGCTTGGCTTAAAGCGCTTGGTGGTTAAATCCGGCAAGGGCGGTAAGCGCCGGATCGTGCCGCTCTCCAAAAACCTGCTCGAGATGTGCCAATCCTGGCTCGAGGTTCGGCGCGGCTTGGAGTTACGCAACGAGATTCAACCGGCAGAATCCGCCCTGCTGGTCAGCGTCTCGAGGAATGATTCCGCTGGCAAGCGTTTGACGACCGATGGGGCACGTTTTATCGCACGAGGGTATTACGAACGTTTGGGGTTGCCGCCGGAGTTGTTTGGTCTGCACACCTTGCGGCGAACGGCTGGCACGCACTTATACCGTGCCACCCGAGATCTACATGTGGTGGCGGATCTACTTGGACACGCCAGCGTGAATACGTCCGCGATTTACGCCAAGATGGACATGGAGGTTCGCCGTGAGGCACTTGAGGCGATGGAATCGTTGCGTGACCGGGAGGAATGAGACCTCTCCCCTGCCACTGTGTTATATCCTTCGGAAATACGACCAGAAATTAGACGACTTGATATTGTCATCACGCCCGCATATCAACATGTGATTTAATTCACAATTAATTTAGGTTCGAGAATTTTTTCTTTAGGTAGCAAATCAAATCACGGAACGACACTGTTTTGTCACTCACTCAAGAAATGACCAGTGCCACCAGTTGAAAAGCACGTTGGGTCTGGCATAATGGCAGACGTACCACCCAGGAGGAAAGCATGAAGAAATACGTTGCAATCGGAGCAATTACCGCAGCGCTGATCGTCGGGGTCTCGAGCGGTCAACAACCAATCCGTGTTGGCATGGCCTTCGACGCGGGCGGCAAGAACGACAAGTCGTTCAACCAAAGCGCCTACGAGGGGGCACAACGCGCCGCCAAAGACTTCAAAGCTGAAGTCAAAGACTTTGAACCCGCCGACCCAAGCCAAGTTGGGCAGGGCATTCGTAATTTTGCACAGTCCGGCTTCGACGTCGTCGTCGGTGTGGGCTTCGCCAACGAGCCCTCGATCACCGCAACCGCAAAAGACTTCAAAGACGTGAAGTTCGCCGTTGTGGACAGCGTGCCAGCGGGGGACAACACCACCGGCCTGGTCTTCCGTGAGCACGAAGGTAGCTTCCTGGTCGGCTACATCGCCGGTAAAACCTCGAGCACCGGTGTGGTCGGTTTCGTTGGCGGCATGGACATCCCGTTGATCCACAAGTTTGATGCCGGTTATGTCGCGGGCGTTAAAGCTGCCTGCCCAACCTGCAAGGTTATCAGCAACTACGTCGGCACCACGCCGACCGCTTGGAACGACCCAGCCAAGGCCAAAGAAATCGCCACAAACCAGAACTCGCAGGGCGCTGACATCATCTACGCCGCAGCTGGAGCCTCAGGCTTGGGTGTCGTGAACTACATCAAGGACACGAAATGCGTTTCGAGCGCGAAATTGCCGAAAGGCATGAAATTCAAAACCATGAGTGCGGACATGCGTCGCATCAAAAAAGGCGCAGATTACAGTGCCAAATGCAAGGCGGCTGACCGCCCATTGTTTTTCATCGGTGTGGATGCCAACCAGAATTACCTCGGTGACACGGACAGCAATCCAGCAACCCTGAACCACGGTTTGACCTCAATGCTCAAGCGTGTCGATGTTGCCGTTTACAACGTCATCAAGGACGTTGCTCAGGCCAAGCCTTGGAAGACTGGAGCCCGTGAATTCGGTCTCGAGAACGACGGTGTTGGTTACGCGATTGACGATTACAACAAGGCTTTGGTTTCGGCCAAGACACTGGCTGACCTTAAGAAAATTGAGGCAGACATCATTGCTGGTAAGGTTAAAGTTCCAAGCGAATAAGCTTCTAAATGGTTGATCTCGAGGGCTCCCCTGTTTTGGGAGCCTTTTCCAGGAAATTTATGTGACTATATTCACGATTATTTACTTTTTGTGACATATTTCTTTCAGTTGTCGATTGTCAACACCTGTGAAGGAAACACTAATGCTCAACTTTCCCGTACACTACACCTGACCGCAGACCATTAATCACAACACGGGGTTTTCCATGAAACGCAGCGAAATCAACCAAATCATCCGCGCCGCCGAACAGTTTATCCACTCACAAGGGTTCCACCTGCCACCATTTGCCCGCTGGACCCACACGGACTGGCAAAGCAAAGGCGATGAGGCTCAAGAAATCAGCGAACACGGTCTCGGCTGGGATGTGACCGACTTTGGATTAAACGATTACGTCCACAAAGGCGTACTGCTGTTCACGCTCCGCAACGGAACGCTGGCACAACTCGCCCAAGGCAGCGGCAAGGTATATTGTGAAAAAATTCTGGTCTGCCAACCCCATCAACTCGTCTTGCATCACTTTCACAAATCCAAAACCGAGGACATCATCAACCGAGGCGGCGGTCAACTCGAAATCGTGTTGCACATGAGCAATACAACCGGGGACTTCAGCAAAGAAGACATCACCGTTTCGCTCGATGGTATCAAAACCACTGTCCATCCCGGAGGCACCGTGATCCTCGAGCCCGGTGAGAGCATCACGCTCGAGCCATACCAATATCATCAATTTCGCGCCCTGGATTCAACCGTGCTCGTCGGCGAGGTTTCTACGGTCAATGATGACGCAAACGACAACTTTTTTCACGAACCGGTCGGGCGATTTCCCCAAATTGAGGAGGACGAAGCGCCATACCGCTTGTTGTGCACGGAGTACAGCAGGTAAATACGCTCATTCAGCGCAACGACTCAAGCGCAAACTCCTCAAGGAAGGCATCAAGTTTGAACTCAGGATCGGCCACAACACCACCCGGTGTTCGAGACTCGAGCCAAATCAGCATCAGCACAACCGCTGGTTGTGCCGAACCTTGATGGATAAAACGACGCACGTCCAGTGCGATCACGGGTGTAAATGGTGTGGGCATCAATCGGTCGCTGGACCGTTCACGGTCATAGACGGTCAACTCGACCCGATAGCCCTCGAGTCCAAATGGCGTTTGTACCGGCTGAATCTGCACCGGATCGCCGCATCTTTCGGCCCGCGTCTGAAACAGACACTCAAACCGTGCCCGTTCGAGCGCCATTTCCAGCACGCTTGAACGGGTTGGATCAAAATCCAAGCTGATTGGGCGAACCAAAACGCTGAAGTCATCGCCCTGACGTTCAAAGCGAAATCGATCTGCGAATTGCCCGACCCGATACGAGGCTGACACCTTGGCGGACAAGCTAAGGAGGTTGAGCGACACAAAATCGTTTGGAATCTCCATTTGATTGGCCTTCACATCATTTGCATCTGCGTTGGTTTCAGCATCCGATGCCCCTGCCGCACGACCAAAAACATCGCTACCGTCTCGAGCGGCGTACAGACTGATCGTGCCGCCACCGACCAGGGTGCCGGTGCCAACTGCAAGCCCAGTTCCATCCGGACTGAACGCCAAAGCATCCGTCCAATCGCTGTGTCGGTTCAAAGTCAAGACTGGCGTTGCAGTGGCCGTATTCCACAACCGCACCGCCCCATTATCACCACCCGTGGCCAGCGTGAGACCGTCCGCACTCCAGGCCAAACCGCTGACAAAGCCTTGACCGTGACGAAACGACTCGAGCCGCGTGCCACTCGCGGCGACCCAAATGCTGACCACACCATCATCGCTGGCGACACTGAACCGTGCCGAATCTGGGCTCCAAGCCACAGCACGCGTCCATTCGCTGAATTCCTTAAGGGCGTACACCTCAATACCGTCACGGGCACGCCAAAGTTTGATGGTGCTGTCGCTGCCGCCAGAGACGATAAACTGACCGTTCGGGCTCCAGGCAAGCGACAAAATCGCCTCTGCGTGCCCGGTCAACTCTCGCTCAAGCCGGCCGGAGACCGCGTTCCAAATGCCGATCACACCTCGAGACCCGGCTACCGCCAAGCGAAGCCCATCCGGGCTCCAGGAAATGCTCGAGAGCCAATCGTCGTCACCACGCAAGGAATGCAGTTTCTGACCGTCCTCGCCCCAAACGATCAACAGGCCCTCGTCACCGACCGAGGCGAGACGCTGCCCGTTTGCGCTCCATTCGAGATCACGCACCCAGCCGGTGTGACCAGACCAAGTTTGAACCTCGCCGGTCCTGGCAAAAATGGCGATCTGGCTGTCATTCGAAGCACTGGCCAACCGCATCGAATCGGGATTCCAGGCCAACGCAACCGCAGCGCTCGGAAAGGCACCGAAACTCCGGCGAGCTTCACCCGAGGCGAGATCCCAGACTCGAGCCGAACCGTCAGAACCCGCCGAAATGAGTTGAGCATCCGGCAAAAACGCCAAGCTGTTGACGCTGTCCGAATGACCCAGAAATTGCCGATTTGAACCATCGCGAAGGTTCCACAAGCGAACAGAACGGTCAAACCCAGCACTGCCCAATTGCCGATTGTCCTTCGAGAACGCCAAACCGAGCACGACGCGCTCATGCCCACGCAATAACCTGGGTGTGAGGGTTTTGCTTCCCCAGACCCGAACGAACGTGTCCGTCCCACCGGCAGCCAAGAGTTTCCCGTCCGGCGAAAACGCGACCGTTCGAGAACCACCGGCGGAACCGGGGAGTGAACGGACCATCTTGCTCGAGGCGACATCCCAGACCCGTACCACTGGGTCGTCACTGGCCGCAGCCAGCAAACGACCATCAGAACGCCATGACAACGCCCGAAGCCGCGTGCCAGAGCCACGCAAGACCCGTCGCGCAAGGCCGTTCGAGACCTCCCAGATGCGCACCAATTTGTCATCGCCACCGGAGGCGATGCGTGAACCGTCGGGACTGAACGCCACCGCATTGACATCACCCTTGATGCCGGTCAAGACGCGCGACGCACCGCTCGAGGCATTCCAAAGGCGGATTGTGTCGTCATGGCTCGCACTGGCCAGTGTCTTGCCATCACGCGACCATGAAATCGAAGTCACGAATTCACGATGGCCGAGCAACGTTCGCTCGAGTTTCCCGGAATCCAAACGTATCAGATGCACATACGAACCCACCGCCAAAGCCACGCGAAGACCATCTGGACTGAGGGCCAAAGACTGAATTGGCCCGCGATGCCCGGTCAAGGTTTTTTGCAAACTCAATTCAAAACGGCGCGACGATTGCGCCCGCACTGTAGAACCAGCGCTGAACATCAGGCTCGAGACTGAGCCGAGCACAAGACAGAGCGCGAACAACCATCGTTTCACACGCAGAGTCTACCCTGATGGGTCTACGCCTGCTCGAACCGAAGATATACGACCGACTTCAAGACAGGGCAACAAGACAGGGCAACAAGACACGGCAAACAGAAAGTCTCCGTCCCGAGGCTTTTGGAGTCCAATCGTGCCCCTGGCGAGGTCAGGAGAACTTGACCCAATTGAAGCGAAGGAAAAACGGCCTGCTGATCGTGGACAACACGGTACGATCAAACAATGCCCTGGATTTCCTTTGACTTAGACGGCACCATCTGCGACTTCCCAATGTACCAGGCCGTCTTCAAGTCGATGCGCTCGCACTGGCCTGAAGAGGCTCGAACCACTCTGGGGAACCTCTACCAAGAACGCCTCGCCTCAAACGATCCGATTCAGGCGTTCAACTGGGACGAAATGAACGCGGTGATCGCAGAAAAACACAACCTCGAGCCGTTGCCGGACATCCTCGAGTTTGCGGCCAGACAGCATTTTGATCCTGCGCTGGTTTATGCGGACACCCAACCCGTGCTGGCCCGACTGCGTACAAAAGGTTGGCAGATCGCCTGCGGCACCAACGGGTACGCCAAGTACCAGGCTTACGCGCTCGAACGTCTCGAGGTTCAGATCGATGCTTTCCTTGCGCCGGACACGGTTGGTTTTGCCAAACCTCAGGCCGAGTTTCTACACAGCCTAGCAATTGTGACCAATGATCCTGCGGCACTCGAGGGGTTGGTTCATGTCGGCGACATCCTGACGCAAGATGTGCTGGCCGCAAACCGGGCTGGTGTCACCAGCGCCTGGGTCTGGCGCGACATGCCAGCGGACATTCGCCTCAAACCGGCGGCATCTCGGGCTTTGGACATTGAAGTGAAGGCCAAAATCGGTGAACTGGCCAAAATCGAGTTTGCACAACACGGACGAATGCATGGTTCGTACCCGGATTTTCCACCGAAACCAGATTTTGTGGTTGCGAACTTGATTGAATTGCTGGAATTGCTCGAATACCCTGCCTGAAGCGCAAACGAACTGCAAGCAGCATTAAGGTTTGAGAAGCCGTCATGGCGCAAAATAGGCACATGTCTACCAGCTTCGACGTTCTTGTGGTCGGGGCGGGATTGGCTGGATTGGCCGCCGCTCGGGACTTGACCAACGCCGGGTATAGGGTGCTGGTGCTCGAGAAATCTAGAGGCGTTGGGGGGCGGGCCGCAACCAAACGATTGGAGCTCAGCCGCATGGACGCGGGCAAAACGCACCTCGAAAGCATTGTTCGGGCCGATCATGGCGCGCAATTTTTCACCGCCCGAGGTGCACGATTTCAGGACATGATCACCACTTGGTCAGAACTGGGCATCGTCCGCGAATGGACCCGTGGCTTTCCGCGTTTGAGCGCCTCCGGCCTCGAGCAGCGAACATCGCTCAACCCGAGGTTTATCTGTCCAACAGGCATGAATGCCCTGGGCAAAACAATCCGCGATGGCCTGGATGAAGAAGCACCCCTGAACGTTGAACTCGGAGCATTGGTCAGTGCCGTCTGGCCATCGGGTCACGGCTGGACTGCCGTGCTCGAGAACGGCGACGTGCGCCATGCCAAGGCGCTCGTGGTCAACGTGCCAGCACCGCAAGCCCTGAACCTGCTGCATCAAAACCTGGACCCTACAAGTATCATGGCGCTCGCAGCCGTGCGTTTTAAACCCTGCTGGGCGGTGGTTGCCGCGCTTGAGACCCGGCCCGAACCCGGTTGGGTGGGCGTGGAAATCGACCACCCAATGCTCTCCTGGGCCGCACTCGACCACAGCAAACGCGAAGCGGACGCTCCACCAGTCCTCGTGCTGCATGCCACGCCAAGCTGGAGCCTCGAGCACCTTGAACAAAACCCCGAAGCGGTCCTCAACCTGCTGTTGAATTCTGCTCAGGAGATGCTCGGAGACTGGGTACAGAACCGGCTCGCCGCCGTTGCCCACCGTTGGCGCTACGCGCTACCGAGCGTCACCCTGCCCGGATCGTTTCTGGCCCAGGAAAACCTGGTCGTTTGTGGCGACTGGTGCGCACCGGGCAGCAACCCGTCCGAACCGACAGGTCGGGGCACACCACGGATCGAAACGGCACTCGAGAGTGGTTGGGCGAGTGCCTTGTACCTGCGTGAACGCATCCCAAAATCGATTGGCACTCGGGCTTACAGTGGCTTCGGCAATGATTGAGAATTCCAAAAGCGAAATTCGTCAATTGTTGCCGATGTCTTTCTTGTCGAAATCTTATCGTGTGAAACACGTGCATCACGTCCTACGTGTGTTACACGATGCACGATCCAAGTTTC
>JANOWZ010000041.1:0-2676 GCA_031418155.1 Deinococcales bacterium | reverse complement strand
TGCCGCAACGCCAGCGTAAGTCATCAGTTTGATCAGCCATTCGCTCTGAATGAATGCCCCAGCACCCACCGTGCCCAGACCAATCAGAATGGCATCGACCAGCGTGCACAGCAGCACGATCATCCACAAGTGTTGACGGCGTAAGCCTTGGCGCAAGATCAGCGTATTTCGCGGGCCGATGCCAACGATCAAACCGGCGCTGAGGAGGAAACCTTCGATCATTGGAACACTGAAGTTCAACATGGTGCTTCTCCTTGGACAATCTCGAGGGTGCGTTGTTCGTTTGGCTGGAGGTTTGGTGCCCAGGGTGTCTTTTGTTTCTTGATCTTTGTCTAAGCTTGGTAACGAGGTGGTTACGCGGCTCGAGGAATCCACAGCCCAAGCGTTAAACCGTGTCCAAAAGCGAGGGCTTTTGCTGGGCAGCCCCATATAATGCGTGACAAGTTCCAACGTGCTCGACACGCTGGCCCTCGAGCCGCCCGTCCACGAAAATCGTTGGATCAGCACATTTGAAGCTGGGTTGTTGAACATCACCGATCTCCTCTTTGGCCTTTGAATTCGCTTCTTGCTATGACTTTAACGAGCCTCCGTGACAAAAACGCAACAAGCGAAACCCCGTGCAGGACAGCTAAAACTGTCACTCTTGGGCATTCCCGAGGTCCGGCTGGGGTCACGCCAACTCGCTTTTCGCACCCGCAAGGTGCAGGCGCTCTTGGTGTACTTGGCGCTCGAGCCTGGATTTCATTCGCGTGACAAGCTGATCGCGCTGCTCTGGCCGGATGCGGATCAAAGCAGAGGAAGAGGCAATTTGCGCATGGCCTTGGCGCGGCTTCGGGATGACCTCGAGGATGCCAGTTTAGTGTTGCTGATTCAACGCGATGCGATTGGCATTGAGATGCAATCCCTGAACCTTGATGTGCAAATCCTCGAGATGTCGTTCAATCAGGCGGATGGCTTGGATCTCGAGGAACGTCTTGTCGCGGCGGTGAATCTGTTTCGGGGCGATCTGCTCGAAGGGTTTTACTTGGGCGACGCGCCAGAATTTGACGATTGGCTGGTCGCCGAACGCGAGGTGGTTCGGGATCGGATCGATGCGCTGCTCGAACGCTTGACGGCATTGCAACGCCAATCGGGAAAGTTGGCTGCGGCCCTCGAGACTGCCCAACGGCGCATTCGTTTGGAACCGCTGAACGAGGAGGCCCACCGGCAGGTGATCGAGCTTCACCTGGCGGGCGAGAACCGCACGGCAGCACTCGAGGCGTTCAATACGTGCGCAAAGTTGTTGCAGCACGAGTTGGGTTTGGAACCCGACGCGCAAACCCAAAGCTTGCTCGGTGGCATTCAAACCTCGAGCGTCATGACCGTCACAGCCGCGCAGCCGCAAGCCCTCGAACCGACCCGTTTGATTGGCCGCGAACGCGAATGGGCGCAGATGGAAGCGGCATGGCAGGCTGGGCAAGCGATTGTCTTGCATGGTGCGCCAGGGGTCGGGAAGAGCCGTTTGCTGCTCGAGTTTGCCGCCAGCCGGGGCGCGTACCTGCACTGGCTGGGTCGTCCCGGCGATGCCTCGATTCCGTATGGCACGCACGCCCGGACCTTCAAACCGTTGTGCGAGGCCTTGGGTTCGGCTGGCTTGCCCAACTGGGTTCGTTCTGAACTGGCGCGAATCGTTCCGGGATTGGGCAAAGCGCCGCCCGCGATCAGCAGTGATGGCGAACGCCTGCGCTTTCTCGAGGCCAAAGCCGAGGCGCTCGAATTGTTTTTTGCCAAAGGCCATGCCGCCCTGGTTTATGACGACCTGCAATTTGTGGATAGCGCCAGTCTCGAGGCGGCCTGGTACGTCTTGAACAAGTTTCTGCCCGCCGTTCCCGGCAAGCCCCGGTCCATTCTTGGCTTTCGCACCGATGAACTTTCAAACCCGTTTTTACAGACCTTGCAACAGGCCGTGGGTTCCGGTGTCGCCGTGATGATCGAGGTCAAACCGCTCGAGCCGCAGGCGGTGGCCCAAATGCTCCAAGACCTGAACCTTTCCGATCAACTCGGGCCGAACCTGCATCGGTTTACCGGCGGCAACCCGTTGTTCCTGCTCGAGACCTTGCGCAGCCTGACCGAACGTGGTGGCCTCGAATCATTGACCCCGGAACGCTTCGAGAACCGTCGCCGCATGGCGGGCTTGGCGCGTTCGCCCAAAGTCCAAGCGATCATCGAACGCAGGCTTGAACACCTGAGCAACCCGGCCTTGGACCTCTCGCGGGTCGCCGCCGTGATGGGCGAATACTTCAGCTTTGAACTGGGCGCAAAAGTGTTGGGAAAAGAACCGCTCGAGACTGCCCGTGTCGCCGAAGAACTCGAGGCGGCACAAGTCCTGCGTGGGGCCAGGTTCTCGCACGACCTGATCTTCGAATCGGTGCTCGAAAAAATTCCCGAAACCTTCCTGCGCTTGCTGCACGAACAAATCCTGAAAGCACTCGAGGGTCGGGACGTGCCAAGCGTGGTGCGGCTCAAACACGCGATTGGTGCGACCAGTGCCCAAGCGATCACGCAGTACGCGCTGGCCGCCGCCGAAGAGGCCAGCAAACTGTACGCGCACGAAGAAATTTTTTCATTGTTGAAACAGGCCGCCAGTCTGTTTGAAGGTCTCGGATTGCCCGCCGAGGCCGCACGCATCCTGACCAC
>JANOWZ010000040.1:0-1804 GCA_031418155.1 Deinococcales bacterium | reverse complement strand
CAACGAGATCCCCGAAGAAACCGCCCGCATCGCCCAAGCCGCATTCCCCAAAGGCCACCAGATCATGCGCTTCCGTGACGAATTCGGCACGCTCTACACCGACGCTGATTTCGCCAACCTCTTCCCCGCACGAGGTCAACCCGCTCTCGCCCCGTGGCGGCTCGCGCTCACAACCGTCTTTCAATTCCTCGAGAACCTCACCGACCGTCAAGCCGCAAACGCCGTGCGAGGCAGGCTCGAATGGAAGTACGCGCGTCGAGCCGCCGTACCGGCGAGCATCCGGTTCGGCCTGGAACTGACCGACCCTGGTTTTGACTTCAGCGTCCTCTGTGAATTCCGATCCCGACTGATCGCAGGGAATGCCGAACAGCTTCTGCTCGACACGATGCTTGAGCATTTTGGTCGCCAAGGTTTAGTCAAAGCCCGTGGTACGCAACGTACCGATTCCACGCACGTCCTGGCCAGCGTTCGGACCCTTAATCGGCTCGAATTGGTCACTGAAACCATGCGTGCAACGCTGAACGTGCTGTCCACGGTTGCACCTGATTGGCTTCAGGGATTCGCACAACCAGAATGGCTTGAACGGTATGGCAGACGCATGGAGGAATACTGGTTACCCAAAGGCAAAGCAGCCCGAGAGGAGTTTGCCCTCAGGATCGGTGAGGATGGGTACGCATTGCTCGATGCGATTGATGCACTCGCACTCGAGACTGACCCGGCACTCGAGACTGACCCGGCCCTCGAGACTGACCCGGCACTCGAGAAGATCAGCACACTCACCTGGTTGCGTGATGTTCCAATGGTCAGCACACTGCGTCAGGCTTGGGCACAACAATTTGAACGCATTGACGGGCAAGCCAAGTGGCGTACGGCCAGCAATTTTCCTCCGGCCAGTCAACGTTTCGACTCGCCTTACGACTCACCTTACGACACGGACACGCATGACAGTCTGAAGCGTGACTTCGGTTGGTCCGGGTACAAAACACACCTGACCGAAACCTGCGATTCACACGCTCCGCACGTGATCACCAATGTTGAGACGACGCATTCAACGGTGCCTGACGTGAACGCGACCGAGGCTATTCACCTGCGACTTGAGCAGCGCCAGCTTTTGCCTGCCTTGCATGTGGTGGATTCCGGGTACGCAGATTCGGATGCGTTCGTGAACAATAAGTCCAAACGTAATGTGACGTTGGTTGGTCCGTTGGGTGTCGATCCGAGCTGGCAGGCTCGAGCGGGTCGTGGTTTTGACTTGAGTGGCTTTCAAATTGATTGGCAGGACAAGCGTGTGACCTGTCCGCAGGGGAAGGTGGCGACGCGTTGGTGCGAGTCTAAAGGAACCAGGAGCAAATCAGAGATGACATCAGAGGGCACGGCAGGAGCTGCGGTGATCAAGGTGAAGTTCGAGTTTGAAGACTGTTTTGCTTGTCAGATGCGGGTGTATTGCACACGCACGGTTCGAGGGCCGCGTCAATTGTCATTCAGACCCAAGGCGCAACACGAGGAACTTCAGGCTTCCCGAACTCGGTTGGCGGAGGCGGGTTGGGATGCGATTTATGAGAAACGGGCTGGGGTTGAGGGTTGTGTGTCTGAGGGTGTTCGGGCGTTTGGTTTGCGGCGGGCTCGGTATCGGGGTTTGGTGAAGACGAGGTTGCAGCACGTGGTTATTGCCGCAGCGATGAATGTTTCGCGGGTGGTGGCTTGGCTTGAGGGGGCGCGTCCTGTTGGGATTCGGGTTTCTCGGTTTGGCGCGTTGATGCGAGCGGCATGATTTCGCCAACAGAATCAATCGTTGACGCGACTC
>JANOWZ010000039.1:0-3944 GCA_031418155.1 Deinococcales bacterium | reverse complement strand
GTCGGCTTTGATGATCGTCCCTTCGACCCGCATCAGTTTTTTGTTGCGCTCGAGCGTCTCGATGGCGCGGGGGTTCTGTTCAACCATCGTCACGGTGAGGCCACGCGATGCCGCCTCGAGTCCAACACCGCCCGCCCCGGCGTACAGGTCCAGCAAAGTCGTGTCGCTGCCATAAGAATGCTCGAGAATGTCGAACAAACTTTTGCGCACGCGGGCCGGGGTTGGGCGTGCGCTGTCGGGAATTTGCAATGCGCGGCCTTTTGCGCTGCCTCCGAGGATACGCAGGTCAGACATCGGCAACCTTCACTCGAGTTTGACGGATCACAATTTTGGGCGTTCCGGTTGTGGGATGGGCTTGTTCAAATCGAACTTAAACGTGTGTTCTGATTTGCCGCCGTTCGCATCGCGGTACAGCTTGACCTCGAGATTCGGAACTTTGGCATTCGGCGGCAACGGCAGTTGCTTGGCGAGGTTCGCAATTTTTTGCGCGGTCCGTTCGGCCTGTTGCAGGTCGTTCGGATCGAATGGCACTCGAGCACTGATGACGAACGTATTTTGACCGTTGTTGCTGTTCAGGTTCGTGCTGACATCGCTGATGCCGTTCAGGGTCGATTCGACTTTCTGGCCGAAAGCGATGTACGCCTGCACCGTTGGGCCGAACTGTTGATACACCCACCAGCCGCCCACCCCGAGGGCAATCACGGAGATCAGTGCGAAGATTCCACATCCGACGGCAAAGTTTCGGCAACCCATAAGTCAGTTTACGATGCGATGGGCTTCTGGGTTCCGAGGCTCGAGAAACAACACTTCAGGCTGGCTCAAGAACTGAAAAACTCAGATTCGCTCGAGAATTCAGGCGGCTCGCAATGCGTTTTTGAGTTGCTCGAGTTCATCCGGGTCTGGCAGGTGCGCTTTGCCCCACGTGCTGATTGAATGGATCACGTCTTGCAGCGCCACGCCCGCCGGGGTCAGTTCGTAACTGGTGCGTGGTGGCATGGTCGAATGCACGGTTTTGTGGAGGATACCGTGTGTGACCAACATCTCGAGCCGTTCGGATAAGGTGCTGGGGTTGCAGCCGCCGACTTCGCGGCGCAGTTCGTTGAAGCCTTTTGCACCCTCGAGCAGGCTGCGGATGATGTGCAAGGTCCATTTTTCTTGCAGGAGGTTGATGGCGGCGTACACCGGGCAGAAGGCGTGCTCGCCCGCAGGATTGTGATCGCTGTCCATGCCGCCCCTCCTTAAAATCCTCTGGATTGATGTTGCTTGACTTGATTCTGACACTTCAAAGCGGATTTCGGGTGAAATTTCCGGTTTGCTCCCGATTCCAGGCCCGAACTGGTTTCAGGCCAAACTGATTTCAGAATAGCACCAATGTCTGTATTCCAATTGACAGAACATACTGATATAAAAAATATACTGATTGCACTCGAGGGAAGCAGAATCCCAAAGCTCGAGACAGGAGACCATCATGACCACTTGGAACATTGATACCAGCCACACCGACCTCGAATTCTCCGTCCGCCACATGGCGATCAGCACCGTCAAAGGTCGCTTTCAGGCCCTTTCCGGTAACGTCGAAACCGACGAGAACGGTGCGTTGAAGGCCGTCAAGGTCAGTGTCGATGCGAACTCGATCAACACTGGCGATGCGCAACGCGACGGGCACCTGAAATCCCCGGATTTCTTTGACACCGCCGCAAATCCAACCGTTGATTTTGTCAGCACCCAGGTCTTCAGCAAGGGTGGCAACAACTACAGCGTGACCGGCAACTTGACCATGAACGGTCAGACCAAACCGGTGACACTCGAGGTTGAAACCACCCCGGCGATCAAAGATCCGTTCGGTTTGACGCGCACGGCGGCCAGCGGTTCGGGCAAGATTTCGCGCAAGGAGTGGGGTTTGACCTGGAATCAGGCGCTCGAGTTGGGTGGCGTTTTGGTCAGCGATGAGGTCAAGATCAACCTGGAAGTCCAAGCGATCATCCCGCCCAGCGCCTAAGATTTTCTGGAGTCCCGAGGCGAGCACATCGACTCGCCTCGGGACTCTTTTTGGAGGTCGACATGGAGACAATTCATCCCGAAACGCAGATCGGTCACGTTCACCTCAAGGTTGCCAACCTCGAGCGGGCGCTGGCGTTTTACCGTGACATCCTCGGCTTTGAGGTTACACAACGCTATGGTTCGCAGGCGGTGTTCCTCTCGGCGGGCGGCTATCATCATCACATCGGATTGAACACCTGGGAATCTCGGGGCGGCACGCCGCCACCGCCCGGACACACGGGGTTGTATCACACGGCGATCCTCTACCCGAACCGCAAAGAATTGGCGAAGGCCCTGAAGCGATTGCTCGAGGCGCGTTACCCGCTCTCGGGCGCGAGCGATCACGGTGTCAGTGAAGCGTTGTACCTGAACGACCCGGACGGCAATGGCGTGGAGTTGTACCGGGATCGACCACGCAGCGAATGGCCTGTGGATGCAAGTGGTGAACTCGAGATGGTCACAGGAAGGCTTGATCTTGAAGGGCTGTTGGCCGAACTCGAGGCTTGACCGGTTCTGATTGCTCGAGCGAGGTATGTTCATCCACCATGCCGTGAAATTTTTCATTTTGTTCATTTGCACAGAGGTATTTGGACTCAGCCTATACAATCGCTTGATGCCGGAGTCCGATCAAAACACCAGCAACCACGAATCGTTCGAGCGATTCATGGTTCGTGCCACGGCATGGTTGCTCGGCACCCTCAGTCTGATTGAAATTCTGACCTGGATCATCCTTTACAACATCGGCAAACTGGGCACCCCCGACGTTTGGCTGCTGCCCACGCTGGCAGTCACCTTCTTGACCTTCACGGGATTGATCCTGTACCGGCCACAATTCGTCAAACTGGTGCAACGCATCAGCCTCGGCGGGCTGGCCCTCTACGAACTGATCGACCTGATCTCGAGCGGCCTGCCGATAGTGCAAAGCCAAAACGCCATTGGCATCGGCATGGTTTGGTTCCCCGGTGCCATCGTCACTGCCTTCATGGTCTTGCAACACCGATTGGCCGGACGGCTCGGCATGGTTTACATCCTGATCGGCATCGGGCTGGGCTTCTACCATTTTCGGGCTGGCATCAACGCCGCGCAATTCAATGCGCTGCTGCAATTTTATGCCTCGAACATCGGCATCCTGGCCGTCTCCTGGGTCTTTGGGCACATGCGCAGCCAATTCCTCGAGATGCGCATCATGGCCTACACCGACACCCTCACCGGTCTGCTGAACCGCCGCTCCATGCTCGATCAACTCGAGGCTGCTCACAACGGCAGCGATGCGTTTTGCGTGCTCGTGATTGACATCGACGAGTTCAAGCGCGTGAACGACACCTTCGGCCACCCAGTTGGCGATCAAGTCCTGCGCGAAATGGCTTTGACGCTCGAGAGCCACACGCGAAAAACGGATCAGATTGCCCGTTGGGGCGGCGAAGAATTCCTGGTCTTGACGCACGGCTCGGGCATGATGCAGGCGCAACAACTCGCGGACCGCTTGCTCGAGGCGGTGCGTGCCGCGAACATTGCCGGATTGGGATTGACCGTCAGCATCGGCATCAGCGAACGGCGGGCGGGATCAACACTCGAATCGGTGATTGGGATGGCGGATGTGGCCTTGTACCAGGCGAAAGCGGCAGGGCGCAACCGCACGGAAGTTGCGCAGGAACCATAGGCTCGAAGTTGCCGAAATCGTTGGACTCAGGATTCAGAGCAGCACTTGCCAGAAGGTCAAATCCAACCAACGTCCGAACTTGAAGCCGACCTCGCGGAAGTGTGCGACCTGCTCGAAACCAAAATGCTGATGCAGGCGCTGACTCGAGCGGTTTTCGGCATCGATCCCGGCGATGAAGGCGTGCATCTGTTGCGCTCGGGCCGCCTCGAGCAAGGGCGAAATCAAGAGCTTGCCCACGCCGCGC
>JANOWZ010000038.1:0-5116 GCA_031418155.1 Deinococcales bacterium | reverse complement strand
ACTTTGTTCGAGACGGTGCAAACACATCCCGCTTCAATGCCGCGCAGCATGGCTATCGTGAAAATCGCGCTCGCTTCCATCTCGACCGCAATCGCGCCGCGTTTCAACCGTTCCTCGCGCACCCAGGGCGGACCGTAGTACGCATCGCCGCTCGAGATCATGCCGACGTGGTGTTTGAGGTTTTGGGCTCGAGCGGCCTTGACGGTTTCTTCGAGCACGCGCCAGGTTGGAATCGGCACCATCGGTCCATCGCCGAGATACAACCGGGTCGTGCCATCGAACGGAAGGCTCGCCTGTGCGATCACCAAATCGGTCGGCTCGAGGTGATCGTAGAGTGCGCCGCAAGTCCCAACCCGTTGCACACATTTCGCACCCAACTGAATCAATTCCTCGAGCACAATCGCGGTGGTTGGACAACCCATGCCGGTGGTTTGCACGCTGATGCGAATGCCTTTGTACGTTCCTGTGTAGCCAAACAAACCGCGATAATCGGTGTACATGACCGGATTCTCGAGGAAGGTTTCGGCAATGTACTTGCTGCGGTTTGGATCGCCGGGCAGCAGAACATAAGGCGCGACATCACCGGGATTGCCATGAACATGCGTGGGCATCAGCGTGCACCGGTCGGAGCGACCATCAGCGTGCACCGGGAAGTGGTCGTTCCGCCTCGAGAATCAGGATGGTCTCGAGCGCGGTTCTGACCATGTTGTCCACGCCCATTTTCAGCACTTCATCGGGAACCATGCTTTCGTCACCGATGTAGTTCGAGACGGTGGTCAGGCAGCCCGCCTCCATGCCGCGCAGGGTGGCGACCGTGAAGACTGCGCTGGCCTCCATCTCAATCCCAAGCACGCCTCGGGTCGTGAACAAACCTCGGGCCTCTTCGGATGTGACCGAATAAAACGAATCGTCACTCGAGATCAGGCCGACCACGTGTGGCACTTTTAGGGCTCGAGCGGCATCCTGCGCGGCGCGGGAGACACGCCAGCTTGCAATCGGCGTGTGGTTGCCTTCACCCATGTACTGCTTGGTCGTGCCGTCTCGGGCGAGCGAGGCTTGCGCGATCAGCAAATCCGCCGGATCGAGGTTCGGACTGGTGCCGCCACAGGTGCCAACCCGAATCAAAACTTTCGCCTCGAGCATGTGCAGTTCCTCGCAGACAATCGCGGCGCTTGGGCAACCCATGCCGGTGGTTTGCACACTGACGCGCACACCCTTGTACGAACCTGTGAAGCCGAGCATTCCGCGATGATCCGTGTACTGTTTGGCATCCTCGAGAAAGGTTTCGGCGATGTACTGGGCGCGTTTGGGATCACCGGGCAACAGGACGTAAGGCGCGACTTCTCCAAGGGTTCCTTTGACATGAATTGGCATGGAAGCAGTTTACAGGCTCTTCACAAAAATCCTTTGTAACTGTTCAATCAACCGTGAATCGCCAGCGAGCGCTGACCGGGTGTGGACTTGAAAGCAGTCCCGCGCAAATAGCAAAGCGTTTGCCCCGCATGGATTTCACGGGCTAAGGCCAGATGTGTTTCACGGTTGCGATGGTCATGCGGCTCCTGAGGTGCAAAAATCCCTGACAATCGAAAGCAAAACCCGCTCAAGTGTTTGAATCTCGGCCAGATCGATCCGTTCGTTCTCACCGTGAAGGTCATGCGCGGTTGGTCCGAGGATCACAGTCGGAATGCCTTTGGCGGCGATCAATGCCGAATCCATCCAGTATGGCGCACCAACAAACTTTGGCTCGAGCTTATGTGATTGCATGGCTCGAGATGCGGTTTGCACAAGCGGTGTTTGCAATTCCAAGCTGAACGGTTCACGGTGCAGGCTGATTTTCCAAGTGGCCTCAAATTGAGGATGCTCGTTGCGGATTCGCTCTAGCATGTTGCGGACCTCGGTTTCGATCACGTCTCGGGTTTCACCGGGCAGCGTGCGGCGCTCGAGGCTGACTTTGGCACTTGCGGGCGAGGTAAACAACGCAGAGCCGCCAGTGACCAGTGTGGCCTGTGCGTGACCCTGCCCGAGCAGCGGGTGTACTTCTCTTTGCTCGAGTTTCTGATTCAATATTTCTATCTCGGTCAAAACCCAACCCAAACCGTTGATTGCGTTGATGCCGAGTTCTGGTTGTGAGGAATGCGAGACTTTCCCCGTGATCTCAATCTCAAACACCGCAAAGCCACGGTGCGCCACGCAAAGCTCGAGGCCGGTCGGTTCAGTCAAAATCGCAGCGTCGGCAGTGCAGACCTCGAGCACCGATTTCGTGCCGATGCTGCCATGTTCTTCGTCGCTGACCGCCGTCAAAATCACATCGCCAGAGAGTTGTAAATCCCGTGCCCGCTCGAGGGTTTTCAGGCACACGGCGAGGCTGGCTTTCATGTCGCACGCGCCTCGTCCAAACAGAAATCCATGCTCGATTCGCGGCGTGAATGGATCGATCATGCCAGTCACGCCAACCGTATCCAAGTGCGCGTTCAGCATCAACGAACGCCCGCCGCCACAACCTCGAGCAATCGCAATCACGCTCGGACGGCCCTTCACCGGTTCGATCCATTGCGTCTCGAGGTGGCGCGAATCGCACCAGTCACGCACAAATTCTGCAAGTTGCGTTTCACCCGGTGCGCTCGCCTCGAGCATCGGGTTGACCGAATTGATGCGCACCAGTTCTTGCAGCAATTTGAGCGTGGTCATTTGTGCTGCGTGGCCTTCAACGCCTGCTCGAGATCGGCGATCAGGTCATCCACGTTTTCGATGCCGGTCGAGTAGCGCACGAGCGCCTCGGGAATACCCATCGCGGCACGTTCGACAGCCGTGCATTCGACGTGACTGGTCGTGGCGGGCGGTCCGACAATCGTTTCGACACTGCCCAAATTTGCGGCCCGATGTGCAAGTTTCAAACGCGGCAAGAAATCTTTGACCGTCTCAAAATCGCCTTTCAACGAAAAGCTCATCATGCCGCCGAAGCCACGCATCTGACGCTTTGCCACATCGTGTTGCGGGTGCGACTCGAGGCCGGGATAATTAACGCGATCAACAAACGGATGCACCTCAAGCCAACGAGCGATTTTCAGGGCACTTGAGTTTTGCCTCTCAATCCGAAGGTCGAGTGTTTTCATGCCACGCAAGAGCAGGTACGCCGCGAACGGATCGAGCACCGCACCCATGATCTCACGGTAATGGTAAACCGCTTTGACCAACTCTTTCGCGCCACAAATCACGCCGCCCAAAGCGTCCGCGTGACCGCCCAAGAATTTGCTGGCGCTGTGCAACACAATGTCCGCACCCAACTCGAGCGGCGTGCAATTGATCGGTGTGGCAAAAGTGTTGTCCACAATCACCAGTGCGCCCACCGCATGACCGGCCCTCGCCAAACGTTCAATGTCGATCACCTTCAAGGTCGGATTCGTCGGTGTCTCGAGGTACAAAACTTTGCAGCCCTTGGCAATCTCGAGTTCGATCTGCTCAAAATCGGTGATGTCGATCAGGCAAACATCAATGCCCATCGGTGGCAAGAATTCCGTGAAAATTTTGTTCGTGCCACCATACGTGTCCTTAACCGAAACGATCCGATCACCGGGTTTCAAAAACGTCAACAGCGTGTTGCTGATCGCCGCCATGCCGCTGGCAAAACTGGTGGCGGCCTCGGCACGCTCGAGAATCCTGACTTTCTCCTCAAAGGCGTGCAGGGTCGGGTTCGTGTTGCGGCTGTAAATGTGCCCGTGTTTTTTGCCGAGCGCCACCTCGAGCATGTCGTCGATGTCGTCGTAGCCGTAGGAAACGCTCTGCACGATTGGCACTTGAGTGCTGCGTTCAACCAGGTATTCGTCCTCGCCCGCCCAGAGCGCTTGCGTGGCCAGTGTGTAACCGTTGATCTTTCGTTTGGTCATGGCTCAGGATAACGCCAGAAACGCTCGAGGTGAATTCGACAAATGATGAGGCGCAATGAAACCCCTCAAGCCCCCAAGATTCACGTGCTCAAACCCCCACGATTCACGTGCTCACGCCCCCACGATTCACGTGCTCACGCACGATGCAGATTTCTTCACGGGCTGAGCGTTCGCCTGCCTGTACAATCGAGCATTTCGCTCTCTCGAGGGGTTGACATGTTCAAATGGTTTTTCCTACCGGTCGCGTTGCTGTGCCTTTCTGCCTCCTGCAATGGGCCAACACAAAAAGTTGATTCAAAGTCAGACCCACTCCCAAACGGACTTCCATCACCAAGCATTCAAAAGCTCGAGGTGACACAAACGCACGTGATCCCGCCCGAGGGCAAAAGTTGGACGGGCAGCAAGCTCGCACCGTACAACCTGCATTTGGTCGGCAACCGTCAGGCGTTGGTGCTGGTGGATTTCAACCTGAGCGCTGGCACGGTCGAAAAGCCGATACTCGAGGCGTTCGTCAACAATCAAAAACTTGGTGAGGTTGGGTTGAACGCGCCAGACACGCTGCCCAAAACCGAAGCGAACGGACCCACATACACGGACACGGCATTCTGGGCGAAACTCGAGCAAGCCTGGATCAAACCAGGATTGACCCTGAGCGTCAAAGGCTCGAACACCGATTCGTCAAAACGGCAAGCCATCAAGGTTGGATCACCCGCCGAATTCACAATCCTGACCTTGCCATTTTACTTGTTCGGCCTGAATGAAAGCGCAATTCCGCTCAGCCAGACCGCCACGGCGGACCAAACCACCACCGATGAGTATTTCGCCCAGAATGCCGTGTCCGTGTATGTGGGTCCGTTCGCTTCGGTTTTGGGCAGCGTGTCTGGCGCGTTCAACGCAACCTCACCGAGTTTTTGATTGTTCACGAACGCCTCGAGCATCGGCTTTTCGACCGTGCCAGCGTTCAGCTTGAAATCCACCAGCACCAACGCTTCACGGTTGCCGACCAAATGCAAGTTGTACAGCGCGAGCTTGTCTTCCGTCCAGCTTTTGCCTTCGGGCGGGATCACGTGCGTTTGTGCCACCTCGAGCTTTTGAATGCTTGGTGATGGCAGCCCGTTTGGGAGTGGGTCTGACTTTGAATCAACTTTTTGTGTTGGCCCATTGCAGGAGGCAGAAAGGCACAGCAACGCGACCGGTAGGAAAAACCATTTGAACATGTCAACCCCTCGAGA
>JANOWZ010000037.1:0-12032 GCA_031418155.1 Deinococcales bacterium | reverse complement strand
CGATCCAGACCCAGAATTGGATTTGGATTACATTCCAAACACACCTCGAGAGTTGCAAGTCGAATACGCGATGTCGAACTCGCTCGCGTTTGGTGGACAGAATGCCAGTGCGGTCTTCAAGCGCTTCCAGTAAACCAACCTGAAGCTGCAAGCCCGAGCCTTATGCTCGGGCTTTTCCTGTTGATGAGCCAACCTCATGACATTCTCGAGGGTCGCTCAAGCTGTAGAAGACAAGTGCTTTGAGCAGATTGCTGGCAATGGCATCTTGTTCAGGCAGCTTCTCTTGTACGGCTTTGGGTTCCTGAGCAGCACACTCACGGTTTGATCGGCAATGGCTGACTCGAGCTTGGCTTTGGCGTATGCTCGCAGCGAATCCAAAAGGAGGCCACATGTCCATCATTGCAAACATCGTCATTGCCCTGATCGGTTTGTTGCACGTTTACATCCTGGTGCTCGAGATGTTCTTGTGGGACCAACCGGCTGGCTTACGGGCGTTTGGGAATTCGCAGGTGGCGGCAAGCGCATCCAAAGTTTTGGCGGCGAATCAGGGCCTTTACAACGGGTTTTTGGCGGCGGGTTTGTTCTGGGGATTGTTCGGCGGCGGAAAAAGGGTGCAAGTGTTTTTCTTGCTGTGCGTGCTGGTGGCAGGTGTGTACGGTGGCCTGACATCAAACCGCAGAATCTTGTTCATTCAGGCATTTCCAGCGGCCATCGGTTTGGTCCTCGTGTTGCTCTCAGGTTCTTAGAGACCAACCTCGCGCTGAACCTCGTCACGGTCTCGAGGGTCGCTCAGGCTGTGCGTCACGAATGCCTCCAGAAGCGTGGCGAGCGATCTGGTCGGCAATTCACCACCGAGCGTGTTCAAAGCCGCCTCGAGTTTCTGACGGCGTTCTGCGGCGACCCTCGAGACGACCTCGCGGCCACGTTCGGTCAGGCGCACCAGGGTTTGGCGGGCATCGCGTTCGTCGCGTTTGCGTTCGGCAAGACCCCGTTCGACCAGGCGATCCACAGCCTTGGTCGCCGCCGGATACGAGATGCGCAAACCTTCAGAGATCGCACCCACCAGCAATCCGGGACTGCTTTCAACCTCGCTCGAGAGCAGCCGCAAGGTCCGCAGTTGCGCGGCGGTCACATCCTCATCCTCAAGCACGCCTTCAAGTGGGCGACGCACGTAAACGACTTCGACCACGGCGGCCAGTTGCGTTAAGAGCCGATCCAGTTCGGCAATGGCCCGAGGGTCGGCCCGTTCGGGTTGACCAGGTAATACAGTAGCCACAGCGTTGGATGCGTTGGCTTCATTCACCGAATCTGCCGCGATCATGCCTCGAGTTTACCCCTCTGCTTCTCAAGATCAGATGGAAATCCCAAAGAAAAAGGCGGACCCTCGAGCCCGCAGTCACACAAGTCGAAACTTGGTTACACCAAGATTTCGACATAAGATCAACTTTTCACTTGTTTTAGATCGCCCCGCGAGGTACGAGCATTAGATTGCCCCGCGAGGTACGAGCATTAGATTGCCAACGCCAAGATCGGTTCGGTGCGGCCCACGTCCACACCAATTGCCCGCAGGCGCTCCTCGAGCCGTTCATACCCACGGTTGAGGAATTCCACACCCTCGATTCGGGTTTCACCTTCGGCGGCAATCGCGGCGATCACCAGCGCGGCCCCGGCGCGAATGTCGGCGGCTTTGACCGGCGCGGCACGCAATGGGCCGCCCTCGATCACCAGAACACTGTCAAAGACTTCGGCTTTGGCCCCCATGCGGGCCAGTTCTTGCGCGTATCCGAGGCGCGTTGGGTAAACGCGATCCGAGATTTTGCTGGTGCCGGGAACGGTGGCGAGGAATGCACCCATCGGTGGTTGCAGGTCGGTCGGGAAGCCGGGGAATTCCACGGCCTGAATCGTCAACGGTTTCAACGTGCCTTTGCTGGCATCAATGCTGAGGGTGGTTCCGTCCAACTCGAGGACGTTCACACCGGATTCGATCAGTCGGGCGGTCAGTGAACGCATGTGTTCGACATTGACGTTCTCGAGCGTCAGGGTTCCGCGTGACGCGGCGGCGGCCAGCATCCAGGTTCCAGCCTCGATCCGGTCCGGCATGACGCGGTATTCGCCACCGTGCAGGGTCGGCACGCCCTGAATTTCAATGGTGCTTGATCCCGCGCCGCGAATGTCTGCACCCAATGTGTTCAAGAAGTTGGCCAGATCGATCACGTCGGGTTCGAGGGCGCAATTCTCGAGGCGAACCATGCCGGTTCCGAGGCAGGCGGCCATCATCGCGTTGCGGGTCCCGCCAACGGTTTTGATGTCAAAAACCACACGGCCCGAGAGCGCGTGGTCGCGGATCACTTGGAAATCGCCGTTCTCTTCGACCACGGCTGCACCCATTGCGCGGAACGCTTTAACGTGCTGATCCACTGGACGCGGCCCGAAGGTGCAACCTCCCGGCATCGAAACCCTGGCTTCACCGGCTCGAGCCAGGAGTGGCCCGAGCACCTCGAAGCTGGCCCGCATTTTGGCGACCAGGCTGTACGGCGTTTCGGTGTTGGTGATGGCTGGCGTTTGAATCGAGAGGCTGTGCGGTCCAACCCAGGTCCAACGGGCTCCCAGGCTGGCGACGATCTCGAGGATCACTTCGACATCCGAAAGGCGCGGAATGCCGTGCAAAACCACGGGTTCGGCGGTCAGCAGGCTCGCAGCAATGATCGGCAGGGCCGAATTTTTGCTTGGGTTGACCTCGAGCGTGCCACGGAGGGGCTTGCCGCCTCGGATGATCAAAGGTGCGTTGGACATGGTTTTGCTTTCGAACAGCGGGGGCACGGACTTCCTCTCTCGGCCCTGCGGTGGGCCACTTGGATTCATTGTGTATGCGAGATGGTTGAACGGGTTGGCAACCTAAAGATGAGATGAAATCACCTTGAATAGCAGTATCTTACACACAACACTCAACTGTTGTCTATTCATCATTCTGTTGGCTCGAGTATGTGTCACACGTCTGTCGTAGGAGTGCGAGCCGTAACGTGCTACCATTCAGTTGCCAGGCTCAGTCCATAGGCCAGATCACGCAGCACCCAGACCAAGCCAGCAAGGAAAACCAATGCCGAAGAAAGAAAAAAAACGCCTTCAAGTCGTCATTACCGACGAACAAGACGCGCTCCTGACCCGAGCGGCGTACGAACTCTCGAGCCCAGAACGCCTGATCTCCAAATCAGAAGTTGTGCGTTTGGCCATCGAGAAGATCTCCAAAGACATCGAATCCGGCAACGACCTGGCCGAGCTGATCGATGAACTCGAGCCGGAAGACGAAATCGGGTAGACCTCAGGTCAAAGCTGAAAGGAAAAAGGAAGAGCCCGAGGCCAATGTCTCGAGGCTCAAGTTTTTCTGGGTTTACTTTCACCTTTGCCCTTTTCCCTGCTTTTCACCCGTGCATCTCCACCAACCGCTCAAGCGCATCACGCAAAATCTGCACGGCCTTCAAGTATTCGGCAATCTTGAGGCGTTCGGTCGGCGTGTGATCGAGCGTGCTGTCGCCGGGACCGTAGGCGAGGATTGGGCAATCCCAGAGCGGCGCGACCACGTTCATGTCGCTGGTGCCGGTTTTCAGGGTCAATTGGGGTTGCACTCCCGCAGCCCGAATCGCCACGCGAAAGGCTCGAGACAAAAGCGTGTCTTTTGGGCCTCGGTGCGGTTCTTCACGGCCCCCGAATTGAATCCGCAGCGTCGGCAGGCCGGTCTCTCGCCGGACGTGCTCGAGGGCGTTCATGGCCTCATCCGGGCCGAAACGTGGCGGCAGGCGCAGGCCGATCACGGCCTCGCAGCGTTGGCGCAAACCGTCGTTTTCGGAATGAATGCCTTGCAGGGCGACCTGCACGCCATCAAAGATGCGGTGATCGGCGTTGAACTTTTGCGCCCATTCGTGCAGTGCCGTCCAGTAGCGGGTGACATCCTCGCTGGCGGTGGTGTCATCGCCCGCCGAGTGAAAATTGTCCTTCTCGCAACGGACTTTGGCGATCAACCGCCCCTTATACCCAAGCGTGACGGTATCGAACCCGCTCGGCTCGCCGATGATGCAGTACGCGGGACTGTATTTCGAGACGGCATGGTGTGCCCCCTTGCTCGAGGCGGCCTCCTCTTCGACCGCGCCAACACAAATGAATTTGGCCTTCTCGAGTGCCCGGTCTGAAAGGCTGGAAACGGCGGCCAGGAAGGTGCAGAACGGCCCTTTCGCGTCCACGCTGCCGCGACCCCACAAAAATCCGTCTTCAATCCGTACAGGAATCTCGCCGGGAACCGTGTCGATGTGTCCGAGCAACACAATCTCGAGCGGTCCCGATCCTCGAGTACCGACCGCGCTGCCCGCACCATCCATCTCGGCGTGAAAGCCATGCTTGTACATCCAACGCACAAAGAACCTCGAAACATCCGCCTCTTGGGTGGACAGGCTGGGAATGCTGATCGCTTGGCGCAGCAATTCCAGGTATTCACGTTCGGGTGCGGACAGGGATTCGGCTTGAAATTCACTTGAGGCTGGCATCATTGCGCCAATCGTAACCCGTGCCGACGCTAAGGATTTCGGCCTGATCTCGAGCCAGCCCTGTCTCGAGCCAACACGATTGAAGATCACCGTCACCGGCAGGCAAACATGCGAGACTGCTTTCATGGACCACGGCCAACCTGCCGAACTCCAACCCAGCGAACCCCAACAGGGGCGGTCAAAACCACACCTGGTCCTGGTTGGTTACCGGCTGGTGCTCGAGTACCTGCGGCGTTTCGGTGAGGCCCGAGTCCCACTCTTGGCGGCTGGACTGGCGTACTACGCGACGTTCAGTTTGTTCCCACTGCTGCTCTTGGGTGTCGCCGGGTTCGGTTACGCCCTGCGCAACAACCCGGAATTACGAACCGGTACGCTCGAGTTCATGTCCAAAAGCATTCAAACGAATTTTCCAACCAGTGCGAATTTGTTGAACGCCACGCTCGAGGATTTGAAAACCGGTTTGATTGACCGGGTGCAGGTCGGGGCGGACGCGAGCGGCATCATCGGTGTCGTCTCGCTGATTTGGGCCTCGAGCGGGTTTTTCACGGTCTTACAGGGCGCACTGAACGTGGCGATCCCCGGCGAACGCACCCGCAGCGTCTGGTTTCAACGCGGCATCGCCATCGCCTCGATTTTGCTGCTCGGAACGTTGGTGCTGACACTTTCACTGGTCAGCATCATCGCGTCTGGCCTGACCGCCGTGCCCGCGCTGCAACGCTTCGCGCCGCTCTCCTCGAGCGTCTTTCCGGCGATTGGTGCCTTCGTGACCTTCACGCTCGCGTTTCGCGTGCTGCCGACGCACCGACCATCGTGGCGCACCTCGAGTTTGGCGGCATTGCCCACGGCGTTCGCTTGGCAGGCCGCACGGCTCGCACTCGGGTATTTGACACCGCTCGCGTCATTTCAGGCGACCTATGGCGTGTTTGCGGGCTTCCTGCTGCTGCTCGCCTGGTTGTACCTGGAGATGCAGATCATGTTGATGGGCGCAGTGCTGGCCGGAATGATCGAGGCTGGCTTTGGCAAGGTGTTCAAGCCCGCGACCTCAATGTAAAACGGGCACGTTCAAGCGTCGTCCCTCGCAGTTGTAACCCGCCTCGGATTCGCTTAAGGACTCGAGCGAGCACATGCCAAGAATCCCGGCCACCTCGAGCCCAAATTGCGCTCCGAACCCACTTCGGCGCGGTTTGGTCAGCAACTCGACCGGGTTGGAACCCAGGAGAACGTTCAGTGCCTCGCCGCTCGAGGGTGGAAAACGACGTTCGCGTTTTTCGACGTAACGGGCGTTTAAGCTGCCGGTGTTGAAATTGAAAACATCATCGGTGTTGGGATCGGTTTTGTTGACGCGTCGCAACTCGTACTCGAATCCGGCGACCGTGGGTTTCTCGAGCTTGAATCCCAACCCATTCCCAACCTTTTCGGCATCAACAAAGAATTGTGGCTGGAGCTTCGCCAATCGCTTTGCAATCTCACGGCCATCAAACGGCGCATTGACATCCGCCCGATGCACCGCCAACCACGCAACCCGATCCGACTCGAGCACCACTGCGACCACCCGTTTTGCCGAGCCGAGCGGCCAGGTGCGCAGTTCCACGCCCAAATACGACCAGCGCGATTGCACAAATACCCCATCTTGCCGGAACGCCGCCTCGAGCGAGGCCGCCGTGACGTTCTCGAGCGCGACAGACGGCTCGAGGCGTTCTGGACTGGAGGTGTAAAAACGCATCAGCGCAGATTCGAGCTTCGCCGGAATGCCCGAGAGGGTGCGGGCTCCGGTCACACGCAAGGTTGGTCCGGTCGGAATGCTCACGGCAAGTACCGGGCCAGTCGGATTGTTTGTGGCTGGAGCGCAGGCCACCATCAAGACGAACAAAATCGTGATCCATCTCATGCGCAAAGCATACCGAGAGGCCCATGAAAAACTCGAGTACCAGGTGAACAATTGCTTAGGTGTGGCGCACAAAAGACCGCAACTCGAGCGCCAAAGCCACGTTCGCCTCGTGCGATGGGCGTTCAGCGACCACCAACGCCTGCAACGGCTTGCCCACCAAGTACAAATCGCCAAGCAAATCGAGCGCCTTGTGACGCACCGGCTCGTCAAAGCCACGCAACGGCAAACTTGGCCCCTCTTTGCTGAAGACAATCGCGTTCTCGTTGTTGAAACCCATGCCGCGCCCAGTCGCCAGCAGGCGCTCGAGGTCATGCGCAAACGCAAAGGTGCGGGCATCAAGCAACTCAAGCCAGCGCAACTCGTCGGCGATCCAACGTTGATCGTTGATGTCCGGGTGTGCGAAACCAATCGAAACGTTCAACTGTGCCGGAACGTCATCGGCGATGTTCTCGAGACCGACGTAACCGCCCCGGACCTCAACCGCAATTTCGGGCGGCACAAACCGGATCGGGGCGGATTCTGGGGTCACATGTTGCAAGACCAGCGCCCAACCGAGCGCACTGCCGTCCAGGATTGGAATTTCTGGGCCTTCGACCTCGATTTCAAAACCGGTCCAATGCCCGAGGATGTGCAGCGCGGCCAGCAGGTGCTCGGTGGTTGAAACGCTGACACCTTCAAAACCGATTTGTGTGGCGAGCTGCGTGTTGCGCACAAACTCGGCCAACAATGGGATGCGCACACCGTCGCACACGATGCTGACGGCTTCGCCGGGGGTGCTGCGAAAACGAACGCGGGTGGCGGCCCCGGTGTGAAGCCCAACGCCTTCAATCCAAGCAGAGGTGTTTTGTCCATCCCATCGAACGCCAGGTAAAGCATGGTGTATTTGGTGTCGCTCGAGTCGTATCAAAACAGCCCCCTCAGGTTGATGATGCCGTGAAAAATGTCCGTGTTCGGGCCAGTTCTCACCGCAGCCCGACGGATTCTATACGCAACAGGGCGTTTTGTGGGTGCTTGAATGGTCACTTTGTTGTCTCCGTGGCATGATTTTCTGTTTTTGCCGCCATTTCAATCCCGAGTTTGCGCTCCAGTTCAAGGATGCGTGCTTCAAGTTCAGGCGCACCCGAGGTCAGCTTCTCGAGACCGTTGACCCGTTCGCGCAGGCCATCAATGAAACCAACGCGGGCGATGTCTCGGGCGAATTCACGCATCAGTCGGGCCGGAGAACCCCCGTAAACGCCGCCCGCCGGTAAATCCTTGGAAACGCCCGATTGTGCGGTCACGGTCGCATCCGCACCGATCTTGAGGTGTCCGGCGATGCCGACCTGACCCCAGATCGTGCTGCGATCCCCGATGCTGGTGCTGCCACCCATCTGTACCGCTCCGATCAACAGCGCGTCCCGCCCCAGGCTCGAGTTGTGCGCCACGATGCAGCCGGGACCGATTTTGCTGCGGGCTCCTATTCGGGTTTCGCCAATCGTGGCCCGGTCGATTACGCTGTTCGCACCGATTTCCACATCGTCTTCAACCCTGACCGTACCGACGTGTGGCAGGCGCACGTGCTGATGTTCGGGCGTGCGCCGAAAACCGAATCCGTCTGCACCGATGACCGCACCCGCTTGGACGAAAACGCGGTTTCCTAAGGTCACGTGATGCTGCACGGTCACGTTCGGGTGAAGCTGACAGTCATTGCCAAGGCTCGAGCCTTCACCGATAAAACTTCCGGCCATGATGATTGATCCCGCGCCGATCTGGGCATCTTTGCTGACGGTCACGTTTGGACCGATGTGAACATTCTCGCCAATCATCGCGCTTGGGTGAATGTTGGCGCTCGGATCGGTTTCACTTGGGCGCTCGAGGACCGGGGCGAAGGCGCTCAGCAGGCGCTCCCAGGCGAGTTCTGGGTCGGTCACACGCAGCAGTGCGGGTGGTATCGATCCTTCAGGCAGCGTGGCATTGGCGGGCAGCATGATCAACCCGGCCCCGCTTTTCAGGCAAGGCTCGAGGTATTTCTGGTGACGGGCGGCCACCACATCGTTCGCTTGCGCATCTTCGGGGTCACTGATGCGTGCGACAACACCATCCGCGCCCTCAAGCGTGCCACCGATGAAGGCGGCCAAACCGGATCGCGTCCATGACGATTGCCCAGCGGATGCTTGCGAACCCGAAACCCGAGCATTGGAGGTTTGAGACGGAAGGCTCGGGCTGCCGTTCGAGTCAGAATTGGCGGACGCTTCACTCAAGGCTTAGTTCCTATCACCGTAAACTTTACAGAAAGTAAACCGCTGACCGGAACGCCCACCGCTTCAACCTCGAGCAGCGACGGGTCATCGTCCGTTGTTTCGATCAGCACGTTGTCACCAGAAATTCGGTTGCGCAGGCGTTCGAGCAGGTCATCAAAACCCAAAAGCCCGTCCCACGGGTCATTGCTCGAGCTTGCCGAATCGGGCCTCGGGGTCAGGCCACCACGGACTTTGAGGACATAATCACCCTCAGAGGCATCGCTTGGGATTTTGACACTGACGCGACGCACCACGACTGGGGCACGCCACGGTTGCAGCCGTAAATTGATCCCGACCGTTTGGCCCGGTTTGACCTTCTTGATTTCCGGTTCGGCCTTAACAAGGCGCATCAGGTTGTACGGCGCAAGCTCGAGCGTGAGTTTCAGGCGTTGCAGGCCGGGGGCTTTGAACGGATTTTCGGCCACCAGCGCGACCGCTCCGGCGGCCCGTTGCGCTGCCAAGGTGGAGATGTCGTTTTCGTCCGCGATTCGGTCTTTAAACGTGATGGTTTTGTCGGTGCCAGCCTGATCCTTAAACGTCATCGCCAAACTGATCGTGGCGCTGCCCGGTTGCGAACCCTCGAGCGTGGCATCCAGGGCCGAAAGTGCGCTGGCATAGGCCAGAACGCCAGTGAACGCCTCGACCGGAGCCAAGCCCAGCTTGAATGTCCGGCTTGGGTTCGCGCCCGAATTGGCATTCGTCACGCTCGAGTTTTGCCCACGCACCGTGACCTCGAGCGGCAAGAGTTGCGGGTCCGCGCCGATCGTGCCACCAACTGCATAAGGTCGGTCGGCGGTGATCGCCCCGAACGGTTTGTTGATGCTCTCGGCCAGTTTGAAAGGAATGTCCGAGGCAGGAATGATCGCGTTCACATATGCAGGTGCTGCCGCATAACGGGCTCGAGCGTCATTCAAAAATGGATGCCCAAAAGCCAAAATGTTCTTGCCTTCAACCAACGTGACCGTGCCAACCGCTCCAACCATGAAATCCCCACTGATGAGTTGCACCGAGATCGGCGCACCAGCCTCAAGCTTGTATGGACGGTCCGGGGCCTTTGCAACTCCAGTGGCGCTGGACTGCACAGGGCCAGCCTGAACTGGCAGGGCCGTCATGTTCACGCCCTTTGCACGAAAATCCTCGAGCAGTTTCGCGCCCGCTCGCCCCGAAAGCCCTTGCAGCGTGAGCGGCGCGGCCAGTGGCACTGGACGACCTGGCAAGAACGAAAAGCTTGGTTTGAGCCCGTAATACTCGAGCGTGTCAATAACCGGAGTCGAAACTTGGCTGCCCCAAGATTTCGACATCAAACCCGTGACGGGTGTCGGCGCAGCCTTCGTCATGATCTCAATTGGTGTGACCAAACCCAAATTGTGATCCGCATTCGGAAACCCTGCCGAGATTGCCCCCGCGAGTTGATTCTTGAAATACACCGGCGAACCGCTCATGCCCGCCCCGATGCCGCCCGTGGATTCGATGAACGATCCAGAGGCTCGAATCAGAATCCGTGGCGAATCCATACCCTCCTGAACGATGCTTTCAACCTTGACCGGGAACCTCGAGAGCACGTTGCCCGCCCCAGCCGTGATCGCGTACCCTTCCAAGCCAGGTTTGACGTTCTCGAGCGGGAAAAACGCTGCAAATGCCGAGCCTGAAAAGAGTGGGCTCGAGCAGCAGAGCATCAGGATGCTGAAGACAAAAACTCGAGTGCGAAATGGTTTCATGAACACCCGGCCAGTTTACCGAACAGCAGCACATCTGCGTCCGTATTCGACAAAAAAGCGTTGAGAACAAGAAGATTGATTTGCGCTTGCAATCCAGGTTGGTTTCGCATCACTGCATCCTCGCCAAACTTCATGCGTCAGGCCCAAGCGTGGAATGAGAAGCGGCCTGAAACCCGAGCAGAACGGCCATCAAACCTTGGTGTTCCGTCCGGTTGAAGCCGAGTGTTGTTCTCGGCTGAAACCCGAGCGTCATGTGAAACATGCATCGTGTAACACACTTAAAACGTGCATCGTGTAACACACGTGAAACGTGATGCATGATGTGAGTAACGTCAATGTGCTCGTCCACGGGTTCGGAGCGTTTGAGCGCTGCAAGCCCGCAAGGTGCTGAAGTTGCAGCAAGAAGCGGTTTTGACGAAAATGCGCAGAATCAAGTGGACGAAGCACTGAGTCATTGAGCCTTCGGCAACAGAATTCACTCTGCAAAAAGGTGAGAGAATTTCAATTGAATTTCCACTTGGAGGGTGCATCTCACCAGGTGTGGAACGCCTGAAGCCTGACCCGATCAAAGTCGTACACCCGAACTCGAGATTTCACTTGCGCTCGTAAACAACTCATTCGACGCGCACCAGCCCGAGACCAATGCATCCCAGATCGTTTCATCCGACTCCCAATCACAGCCTTGTTCGCCCCTTCAACCTCACCACTGCCAATCGGAAAGCCACATGCTCGAAAGCTTGGATACGCCATCGCGCCAAGGCTCGAGAAGCGTTCCAAATACGCCCAAGCTTTGATTGCCACCTCATCCCAACCCGCTCGAGAATCCATTCCAGCATCAAACATGCGTAACCAGGTACTACCGTCCACCGTGCCAGCGCACCACAAACGACGTTCCTCAAGTCGAAGTGCTTGATCCCAACCCAACGCGATCATCACCGTTTCAACGTACTCCAGAGCGTGATACACGTCCAAAACGCGAATCGCTTCTTGATCCAACACCGGCACCTGACGGGCTTGGATCGCTTGAACAGCCTCAAAGACTCGTTGCACCCAAGAACCACCATCACCCACGCCGACCAGAACATCACCAGTTCGATGCCGAGCATGACGCAGCAATCCATGCACGAGCGGTTCAAACGCATCAATCTCGCAATGATCCGCAACCATGAACCGATCTGTGCTGGTGCTGCTCGAGTGAACCAAAGCCATTTTGATTTCCCGTCCCGGACAACCCGTTTCACTTGGATCTTCTGGACGTCCGAGCGTGAAAACCCCGTCTGTTTCGAGAATCGTGATTTTTGGTTGTTGCCCTGCTTTGAGTTGCTCGAGCGGTTGCAAGGCGCGGGCTTCAAGAATCTGGTTGACTTGCTTGAGGGCTTGGGTTGCGAATCCACTCACGACCCGTTCAAGGAGTGCGTCGTTGACGTGCCAGGTGAATAAATTCAGGGTTTCAGATGCTTCTTGCTCACAATATGGCACCTGACGGGCCGTTCGCGCTTCCTCGAACGTTTGATGCACGCACAGGTGAACAACCCGTTCCAGAGCGGCAGGCGTGAAACCGCTGTGATCCAGGCTGGCATCTTTGAGGATCGTGCTGCATTTGTTGCAAGAA
>JANOWZ010000036.1:0-4888 GCA_031418155.1 Deinococcales bacterium | reverse complement strand
CTCGAGGCACAAACTCGATTTGGATAAACGGCAACCCGGAGGGAAAGCGCACGATCACGGATTTAACTGGGACTGATTTGATCAAAACGTACTTGGTCGGCCTGGATTACGGCACGGAATCCGCCCGAGGCGTGCTTTTGGATGCCAGCAGCGGAGCGTTTGTTGGCGAGCACGTTCACGCCTACCGCCACGGCGTGATGGATCGGACCCTGCCAAACGGCTCGAACCTGCCCTCCGATTGGGCCTCGCAAGACGCAGCCGATTACCTCGAGGCCGCCGAACAGATCTTGCGATCCCTGGCCAAAATGGTTCCGACGGGCTCGAGTGTCGCCAGCATCGGCATTGATTTCACCGCCAGCACACCACTGCCGACCCTGGCCGACGGCACGCCGCTCTCGAGCCTGCATCAGCGAAACCCGCACGCCTAGGTCAAACTCTAGAAGCACCATGCGGCGCAATCCGGGGCGGATCAGATCAATGTCGGCGGTGCGAATTTCCTGCGTTGGTACGGCGGCAAAACATCTTCCGAATGGTTGCCCGCCAAGGCCGCACAACTCGAGGCCGAAGCGCCAGATACAGCAATTTCACAAATGCTTTGGAATCAAAGCATTTGGCGAGCCATGCGAGTGGAAACGACAGCGGTTGAGGAAAAATGAGCGAATTTTGCCCGCAAAATTCCGAATCATTCCGAAAACCGCTGTATTTGGCGCGAAACGGTACGCTTTATCGAGGCGGGCGATTGGCTCGTCTGGCAACTCACCGGTTTTGAAGTTCGCAGCGCGTGTCAGGCCGGCCACAAGGCGCACTATCAGGCGGGCGAGGGCTACCCGACATACCCGTTCAAGATCGACCTCGAGTCTCGGATTTCCGAACCCGTTGCGGTCGGCACCAGCGCCGGTTCTCTGAGATCCCAATGACTCGAGCGCACTGGCCTCACCGGTTCGCCGGTCGTTGCCGTCGCCACGATTGACGCGCACGCTGCGGTCCCCGCCATCGGCGTTTCCAAACCCGGTGTGCTCGTCGGCATCATGGGCACGAGCGCCAGCCACCTGCTCTTGGACCCGCAGCGGCTCGAGGTTCAAGGGATTTCTGGTGTGGTCATGGACGGCATCCTGCCCGGACTTTGGGGCTACGAGGCGGGACAGGCCGGATTCGGTGATCTCTTAAATTGGTTCGTGCGTTCGTTCCCATCCGGTCAAACCGATGGCGAGAGCTTCACGCATTACAACTTGCAGGCCGCGAAACTCGCGCCCGGACAGACCGGACTGGTCGCGCTCGACTGGTGGAACGGTTGCCGCACGCCGCTCATGAATGCCGAACTCTCCGGCCTGATGATCGGCATGACCCTGACGACCACACCGACAGACATCTACCGTGCCATCCTCGAGAGCCTCTGCTACGGCACACGCACGGTGCTCGAGACCTTCCGACGCGGCAACGCGCAGCTTCACCGGCTCGTCCTGACCGGAGGGCTGGCCGAACGCAATCCGCTCCTGATGCAACTGGTGGCCGACATCACCGGCTTGCGCGTCGATGTTCCCGAGGTCTCCCAGGCCAGCGCTCGAGGGGTCGCCATGCACGGCGCGGTCGCGGCAAAGGTCGTGCCAGATTTTGCGGCGGCGGTCGTTCGGTACGGTGCGAAAAACGTCAAGGCGTTCGAGCCTCGAACCGCTGCGCAAGCGATCTTCAACGACCTGTATGCCATCTACTCCGAACTGAGCGCCAGCCTCGGTGATGCTCGAGTGATGCAGCAGTTGAAGGCGTTGCGGCATTGGGCGAACATTTGGGTTAGCTCGAGCCGGTCATTCAGTCTTTCATTTCAAAGGCGCGGCGAACAACGCGACTGTGCCGGGGCCAGTGTGGGCGCTCACCGCTGCTCCCGCCTCGCGCACACCGTCAAGGATCACGCCCTCGTTTCGCAATAGGGCTTGTAGGCGTTCAATGGCGGGCCAATTTTCGGCGTGGGCCAGCGTGACTCGAGCACCGTGCGGGTACAGCCGTCGGAAATCCTCGACACAACGCTCGAGGGCCGCCTGAAACCCCCTGGCCCGGTCGAAGGGTCTGACCAGTCCATCCTCGAGCAGCAGGACCGGCACGAGCCGCAGGAGCGTGCCGACAAAATGTTGCAACCCACCGATGCGTCCGCTGCGCAACAAACCGTCCAGGGATTTGGGCAGCACCAGGCCGCGCACCCGGTCACGCAACGGGCCGATGCTCGTCTCGAGCAGGTGGTTGGGCACGCCCATATCGACGGCCCCGCGGACCTCCTCGAGCACGTAATCGAGTCCGGCATTCAGGGAGTGCGAATCGATGGGACACACCCGATCTCCGAAGCGTTCTGAGATCAGTTTGGCGGTGGCGTAAGTACCGGAGAGTTTGCTGGACATGTGCACTGAAATCACGCGGTCGTAACGCTCAAGTAGACTCGAGTACAGCATCTCGAGGTCCGCCGGATTGACCTGGCTTGTGCTGATTCTTCTGCCGTCCTGTTGCGCCCTTCCGAGCGCTTCGGGCGTGAACTCGTACAAGTCCCGGTAGGCCACGCCATCGACAATCACCTGCACGGGCACGAGGTGAATGCCTCGGCTCTCAGCCTCAGAGGGGCTCAGGCCGATGGTCGTATCGGCCACGAACGTGGTGCGTTTCATCGGTGCCTCGAGCGTACCTGCTGGCCCCAAAAAATGAAAGTCCTCAGCGTTTTTGCCAATTTGAGCCGTGCGTGAATGACTCACACAAGCGCCGCCAATTGTGCGTATACTCTAAATCCGCTGGGGTGCTTGAGCCTCGACCCCACAAAGACTTTTTGCTGAGCTTGACCTGTTGTGGTTAAACTGCTGTGATTTCCGTTTCGGGCAGAGAAACCTTGCCCTCAGGAGCCGAATTGAACACGTTCTCGGAAGCAATTCCAGCAGTCTTCGAGCCCAATTCGATCAGTCGGCCGATCAGCCAGACAGAAGAGATCCTCTTCTGGCGCGAACGTGTACAACCGATGGTCAAAGCCAAACGCTTCGAGCACATCCTGCGCGTCGCCGAACTCGCCCGAGACATCGCCGCCGCCAACGGTCTCGATCCGTACCGGGCCGAACTTGCCGGAATCCTGCACGACCTGGCTCGAGACTTGACCGGCGAACAACTCCTCGAACTTGCCCCAGCCGAAAGCCCGATGGATGCTGAAAACCCACTTGCCTTGCACGGTCGTGCTGCCCGCGCCCTGCTCGAAGATTGGGGCTTTGATGACCAAATCGTGCTTGAGGCGGTCGAAGATCACGTCACCGGACCTCGCGGTGGCAACCCAATCGCGCTGGCCGTCTACATCGCCGATGTGTCCGAACCGGGCCGAGGCGTCAACCATGACATCCGTGAGCTGGCCTTTCAAGACCTCGAGCGGGCGTACATGGCCTCGTTGTGCTGCAAAGTCCAATACCTCGAGCGCTGCGGCAAGCCGGTGCATCCACGCACCCGAGCCGCTTACGATGCGCTGCCGGAACATTTTGTGCCAGCCGATTTGGTCTGCGACCCACAAGGCATTTGAGACGAGATTTCATGCAACAACCTCGTCGGTTCGAGCCAGCATTCGTGTGCAAAGTCTCTAGGTTTCAGCGCAAGTTTCGGCGATACTGATCCCTGTGAATTGGCTTGCCGGACTGCGCGTCGCTGGACTGATGATGGCTGTGCTCAGCCTGTTCTCGTACTACATTGTCGAATCGCGCCCAGCGAACCTTTCGGTCGCCCGACCCAACCTGCAACTCGAGAACGGTCAGGTTCCAAGCTTCAACATCGTCATTGCTGGCCGCGACATCGAATACTGCAAACCCGGTTACGGCCCCGGTGGTCTGAAGGCCGTGCCTTGCGAGGGTGCGGAACGCTACAGCGGACGCACCGACACGATCATGTTCATGCGCGTCGCCCCCGGAAAGCTCGACGTGATCAGCATCCCTCGAGATTCATTGGTTGAAGACCGTTTCGGTGGGCACAAGGTCAACTCGAGCTTCCAACTCGGTGGGACTGAAGCCTTGACGCTGGCTGGCATCAAGGGCCTCAAAGAACCTGGCGCGGGCAACGTTTTTGCCCGAGGTGGCTCAGACGCGCTCAAAACGGCGCTCGAGGGACTGCTCGGGGTTGGCATCGATTACACGCTGATCTTCAATGTCGAATTCGTCGAACGGGTCATCGACGCGCTCGGTGGTGTGACCGTTAATTTGCCCGAGGCGATGGATTACGACGACAACGCCGCCGACCTGCACATTCACCTTCCCGCAGGCAACCAGAAACTCGATGCAAAAACCGCGATTGGCTTCCTGCGATTCCGCCACGGGGTCGGCAGCGATTACGCCCGCATGGATCGCGGCAAAGCCGTGGTTGGGCAACTGCTCGAGAAACTCAAATCACCTGCCGCCTTGGGTGCAGTTCCAACCGTGCTGGCAGGCTTGCAGAACGATGTGCAAACCAACATGGACGTGACGTTCATTCAGACGCTCGTGCCGTTCGCACGCACGCTCAAACCGGTGTTCTCGACCTTGCCGACGCTCGAGCAACGCTACAGTTCCTACCTGTTGCCGGATCGGGATGGCATCGCCAAAATGCTCGGCACTGGCAACCCGGAATTGCCCCTCGATCCAACCCAGCCCGTTCCAGAGACGAACCCCGAAGACATTCCCAGCCAAACCGCCACGATCATCGACAACAGCGGCGTGCCGGGAATGGGCAAAGCCCTCGCCGCGTACTTCAAACGCCTGGGCTTGCCCGAGGCGACCGTCGTGGTACTGCCGGTCAGCGACGAACCCACCCAAGTCCTGCGCCGTCCCTGGGCGGACGATGCCAGCGTCGAATACTACTCGAGGTTCATGGGCGTACCGATCTTCCAACCGTACCGTTACCCGCTCGAGGC
>JANOWZ010000035.1:0-3798 GCA_031418155.1 Deinococcales bacterium | reverse complement strand
AAAACGCATCCCGAAATCCGAGGATCGTTAGGCCAACACCGATCAGGATGCCAACCATGCTCGAGACGATCAGCATTACCGAGCAACCAACGGCCAAGTTGTGCGCCGATGCGCACCAAAACCCATTCAACCACCGGCCTTGATTTTGGTGACTGGTTCAGCCGATGGGTTGATTCACCGACAATCTGGTTCGGCGTTAAGGACATCCCGTTTAAGTTTGACTGTTCAGTCGTCAAACTTAAACCGACCAACGGGAGTAGGGATAACGTATCTCACGCGGAATTCTGGCGGGCTTGGCCCGCCAGGTGCTGCTTTGGGGCCAAGACGAGTTCTGCGCTCTTGGCAGAACACAAAAATGCAGTCGGGAGATACTTAGTGCTTCGTCCACTTGATTCTGCGCATTTTCGCCAAGAATACTCAAAAGCTCCGAACCCGTGGACGAGCACATTGACGTTACTCACTTTGCTCGGGTTTCAGCCGAGAACAACACTCGGCTTCAACCGGACGGAACACTGAGGATCATTCAGAATGTTGCAACCCGAGACCCGCAAAGATTTCGTTAAGCGTGACACTGGTTTCGAGGCGAGGAATATCAATCTCTCCTGCCTCGAGAATTTCGACCACCCAACCCCCCGTGCTGCTGGGAATGAGGTCAGCAATGGCAAAAATTGCAATCATCGGTGCTGGCGGTTTCGTGTTTCCTTTGCGGCTCGCTGGGGACATCCTCAGTCACAAATCCCTGCAATCGGTCACGCTCTCATTGATGGACATCGATCCGGTTGGCCTCGAGCGCACTGCGAAAAGCGTGCGCGAGTTGATCGATCATCATCGACTTCCGACTCGAATTGAGGCCACAACTGAACTCCATCAGGCGTTGCGCGGCGCGGATTACGTGATCGTGACCTTCCAGGTTGGTGGGCTCAAGGCGTACCGGCACGATGTCGAAATCCCACGCAAGTACGGCATCGATCAGGCCGTCGGTGACACCCTTGGGCCAGGTGGCATCATGCGGTTCTTGCGCTCGAGCGTTGCGTACCGTCAAATCGCCGAGGTCATGCTCGAGGTGTGTCCGAATGCACTCTTGATCAATTACGCAAATCCGATGGCAATGAACTGCTGGTATCTTTCGAGGATGGGTATCAAAACGGTTGGCTTGTGCCACAGCGTGCAGAACACCACGCAGATGCTCGCCAAACACCTCGAGATTCCATACTCGAAAATCAGTTTTAAAAGCGCTGGTATCAACCATCAGGCGTGGCTGCTCGAGTTCAAACGCGATGGCGAGGACTTGTACCCGCGTATCCGTGAAGTCATGCGTCGTGAGCACCTCGAGCGCACGGTACTGCGCGAAATGGCTGCCGATCATGGTGATCACAGCGAGGGGCAACGCGAATGGACGGTTTACGAGGGCGGCCAAGAACAGGTTCGCACCGCGCTGATGGATATGTTTGGCTACTTCCACACCGAATCGAGCCATCACGCCAGCGAGTACGTCGCTTGGTTTCGCAAAAACCCAGAAATCGTCTTGAAATTCATTCCCGAACGCTGGGATTACTTTCAGATCTGCTTGAATCACTCAGACGATGGTCTTGAGGAATTGCTCGAGCGTTTGAAAGCGAAACTCGAGCCGTCATTGGAGTACGGCTCGTGGATCGTTAATGCGATGGAAACGAATGCGCCAGTCGTGATTTACGGAAATGTTCCGAACGAGGACCTGATCACGAACCTGCCCGAAGGCTGCTGCGTCGAGGTTGCCTGCTTGGTGGACCGCAACGGTGTGCAACCCACACATGTTGGCAAGCTGCCGCCACAACTCGCGGCCTTGAACCGCACGAACATCAACGTTCAAGAACTCGCGGTTGAAGCCGCCCTGACTGGAAAGCTCGAGCACGTTTATCATGCTGTCGCGCTCGACCCGTTAACCAGTGCGCTCTTGACGCTCGAGCAGGTCAAAGCCATGACGAATGAATTGCTCGAGGCGCACGCCGAATGGTTGGGTCAGTTTCACACGTTGAACCTCGAGCCTGTGGCTGAAGATTGATTCCATTCAATTGCGTTGCGTTTCGATGCTCTCCCTGGTCGTCGATAATGTGGTTATTCCCCCAAACGCCTCACCTCATGCCCGAGTATCGATTGCTCGCCTTGCATGATTTATCCCAAGTTGGCGCTCAAGAACCATTGGGGCTAAACTGTGAAGTCATGTCACAACCAACCAAAGACAAAAAAGCCGCCCAGTTCGGGGTCACGCCCCGCAGCGTGGACTTCAACGATTGGTACAACGAAATCGTGATCAAAGCCGACCTCGCCGATGACAGCCCGGTGCGCGGTTCGATGGTCGTCAAACCTTACGGTTGGGCGCTCTGGGAGAACATTCAGGGTGTTCTCGACAAACGTTTCAAAGAAACCAACCACGAAGCGCTCGCGTTTCCGATGTTGATACCGATGAGCTTCCTGCAAAAAGAGGCCAGTCACGTCGAGGGTTTCGCGCCGGAACTTGCGGTCGTGACTCATGGCGGTGGGCAGGAACTCGAGGAACCGCTGGTGGTGCGTCCAACCTCGGAAACGATCATTGGGCACATGTGGAGCAAGTGGGTGCGCTCTTATCGTGACCTGCCGCTGTTGCAGTACCAGTGGGGCAGCGTCGTGCGTTGGGAATTGCGTCCGCGCAAGTTCTTGCGCACCACCGAATTCTACTGGCACGAGGGTCACACCGCGCACGCCAGCCAGGACGAGGCGCTCGAGGAGACGCTGAAATTGCTCGAGATTTACCGGACGTTTGCCCGAGATTATGCGGCCATGCCGGTGATCGCGGGCTTGAAAACCGATTCGGAACGGTTTGCTGGAGCGGTTGCCACCTACAGCATTGAGGCGATGATGGGCGACGGGAAAGCACTCCAGGCCGGAACCAGCCATTACCTTGGGCAGAATTTTGCCAAGGCTTTCGAGGTTGCCTTTCAGGACGAAAACCAAGTGCGGCAGTACGCGCACACGACCTCATGGGCGATCAGTACCCGGATCATCGGTGGCATCATCATGACGCACGGTGACGACAAAGGCTTAATCATGCCGCCGAAACTCGCACCATTTCAGGTCGTAATCGTGCCGATCACCAAATCTGACAACCGCGATGCCATGCTCGAGGCTGCGCGATCTGTGGCAACCGAACTCCGAGCGCTGGGTGTGCGCGTCAAGGTGGACGAACGCGAGGGGCTCTCGAACGGTTTCAAATACAACGATTGGGAGTTGCGCGGCGTGCCGTACCGTCTCGAGCTTGGTCCGCGTGATCTCGAGGCTGGCAATGTCGTGCTGGCCTCACGGTTGGGTGGCGAAAAAGAAATTTTGCCTCGCGCCCAAGCGATTGCCGAACTGCCCGCGAAACTCGAGGCGTTCCAGGCGCAACTCTTGCAAAACGCCACTGCATTCCGTGATGGGCGAATCAAAACCGCCGACACCTGGGAAGAGTTCGTGCGCCTGATCGAGGAGGGCTTTTTCGTGCGTGCCTTCCACTGTGGTGATCCGGTCAGCGAACGCGAGATCAAAGAAAAAACCAAGGCCACCACCCGCAACATCCCGCTCGATTCCGAGGGTGAACTCGGCGCTCGAGAGACCGGCGTTTGCGTTCACACCGGCAGGCCCGCCGCCTATGGCAAGCGCGTGATTTTCGCCCGTTCGTACTGACGGACAGGTTAAAGCCAAAAGGTTAAGGGGAAAAGCGAAACTGAAATGCTCGGGGCTCTATTTTGCCTCGAGCATTCTCAATCATTCAAAAGCCTGATGCTGTGGCCGTTCACTTTGGGC
>JANOWZ010000034.1:0-6500 GCA_031418155.1 Deinococcales bacterium | reverse complement strand
CATTTTTCACAATCCGTTATCGCCGCGTTACCAGGTTGCGTTCAAACTGCTGGCGAGGAGAAATGAAATGAAAAAACGAAATCTAGTGCTCAGCGGTTTGGTGATGGTCTTGGCTGGTCTTCTTGCAGCATGTCCTTCCTCGAGCCCTGAGGTTATCCCTGTGGTGATTGATAATCCATTGCTTCTGGAAATTGCTCAAATACGGACGCACAGCCCCGATACTTTTGTGGGCAAGGTGGATGGAACCGATGCTTTCATCGCTGTTGTGAAACTTCAGCAGCAAGTCATTGCTTATGTTTGCAATGGCACGCCCAGCGGTGTGACCGTCTCCAAATGGTTTCAAGGAACCCTGAAAGATGGACAACTGGATGCAAAGGCAACAGACGGCAGTTCGTTGACGGGAACCCTGGCCGGTAAAACCCTGAACGGTTCGGTGAGCATTGCTGGTGCCTTGCGAGTGTTTGCCAGCACCGATTCACCCAGCCCTGCGGGGCTCTGGCTGACGGTTGGCGCGGACGATTTTGATGAAATCGCAAATGCCCGAGAACAAAAGCTGCCCTTTGAGAACTTGGATTTGCTGCGGGTTGGTTGGATTGTTTTACCTGATGGCTCGCAACGCGGAGCAATCAACAAAAAAACTGGAACGACCATTGCTGAGCCTGTCAACACCAGCAATGGGAACAACAGTTCGGGCGAAACGGCACTCAATCTGGAATCAACACCAACCAACAACTTGACTGCGCTTAAATTTGCAATCGGTACAAAGTGCCAACGGCTTGCTGGGACGGTATCAACGTATTTGGATGGTTCGACAAAAACACCCATCAAATCGCTGATCGAAGGCGCGGCCCAAAAGGCTTTCGTCGAATGGTATCTCGGTGGCTGTTACGGCACGAATGGTGGCATCGGGGATTACCTGTGATCTCGCATTGGACAAAAGATTTCATGTGCAGAACCATCTCGAGCGTTTGATCACCGCAAACCTTCAGGTCACACCGCTGATCCATAAGGAGCACATCGTATGACAACAATCACCCAGGGTCAGAAGTTTTACTTCGCTGCCGTTGGCCTGTTGGCACTGTGGGTTGGCATCTGGGGATACTTCATTCCCAGCCGAGTCGATCAGGCGATTCCATGGTTGGTGCCACCGTTGCACGCCCGCTTTCTGGGCGCAATGTACCTTTCTGGTGCGACGTTCATGGTCGGTGCGATTTTGTCGCGCCATTACGCCGAGGTGCGCACGACCGTTTTTGGCATTGCTGTATGGACCGGCATGTTGTTCGTGGTCTCGCTGTTTTATTTGAACGAATTTGATTACAGCCGGGCTCAGGTTTGGATTTGGTTTGGAGCTTACGTTGTGTATCCACTGATTGCATTGTGGTTGTTCTGGCAGCATCGCAACCGCAACGAAAGGATCGAAGGGCTCGAGGTTCCAGGTTGGGCTCGAGGGTATTTGTTGATTCAAGGGATTGCCCTGACGACCTTGGCGGTCTTGTTGTTGCTTGGATTCATGGTTGGTGTGTGGCCCTGGAAAATCTCTGGTTTGCTGGCACAGCTTTATTCGGCCCCGTTCTTGTCGTATGGCCTGATGAGCCTGATGCTGTGTCGCCAACAAACTTGGCTCGAGTTGCGAACGGCAGTGTTCGGAATTTTTGTGTTTGCGTTTGGTGTTCTGATCGCTTCGTTTCTGCACCGTTCACTTTTTGCTTTCTGGAGCCTTTCGACCGTTCTGTGGTTCGCAGGTTTTTCGCTGGCAACAGTGATGCTCGGATTGCTGGCAGCAAAGTCTGTCCGAGGTGGTTCGGCATGACTCGAGCACCTGCACACCTGTATACGATTTTTGCGGGCATGTTCTTGATGCTGCAAGGCACGTTCACACTCGCCTTCCGCTTGATTCCATCGCTCGATCAGGCGTTCCCGCAATTGCTTGCCACAACCCGAATGGTTCCACCACACTCGAGCCTGCACATCCTGACCGGAATCCTGGCGCTGGTCGTGCTGGTTCGAGGTGGCGACGGTCCGTTCTGGTTCGCGCTCAGTTTTGGTCTTTTTTACGTCGCTTTGGCTTTTCTCGGCATGACAGAACATCATCCAAAACTGCTTGGCTTGCAGGCGTTTGATCATCCGTTTCACTTGTTGCTCGGCAGCTTGGGACTCATGGCTGCCGCGCTCAGTGTGCGCTCGAGGAGGCTGTCATGAGGGCAACACGAATCGCTTGGCCGTTGCGAGCGTGGTTGGCTGTTGAAATCCTGTTCGGTGTTGCGGCCAGCCTTGCGGTTGGGCTTGCCCCCGCCGACACGAAAACCAATTTCGCCTGGCCGATCCAACCCGTGGTGATGGCGGCGGTGCTCGGCGCATTTTACCTGACCTCAGCACCTTTGTTTGTGCTGGCTTTTTTTGCCAAACGCTGGGAGATGATTCGAGTCATGATTCTACCAGCAGCCGTGTTCTGCGCGGTGCAATTGCTGGTGACGTTTTTGCACTGGGAGAAGTTCTCGGTTGGTTCAGCACCATTTTACATCTGGTTTGCGAGTTACATTTTGCCACCACCAGTTTTTGTGGCCTGCTACTGGTGGCATCAACGCCAATCAAGCTCTAGTGCAAGCTCCTCAAGTGCAGGCTCGAGTGATGATCCACTGCCGTTGTGGTTGCAACGCATCTTGGTGATCGGTGGTCTTGGATTGCTTGCCGGATCGATCCTGATTTTCGTTTTTCCCAACCTACTGATCCCATATTTTCCTTGGAAGTTAACGCCCCTGACCGGGCGTTCCCTGTGCGGTTGGCTGGCCTTGCTGGGTGTCCTGATGCTCTCGATTGCCCGCGAGAATGACCGCACTCGAGTGCGACTGGCCTCGCCAATGTTGATCCTGGTCCTGCCCGCAATTCTGTTGCAGATGGCACGTTTTTCGGATCAGGTTGATTGGAGTAACCCAGTGTTATGGGCTGGTCTTATCCTGTTCACTGTGATTGGTTTTTGCGGCTTGCAGTTGGCTCGAGGCAGTTGGCGAGATGCCCTGAATTGAGCCACATTCGAGTTTGCCGTTACTGCCTCGTTACCAGGCCCAATCTAGTCTCAACTCAGAGGAGGTGTGGCTCGAGTTGCATCGCGGGCCGACACTTATGCAACAAAAAATCTGGCGGGTCATCAGCGGTTTTGTACTCGTGGTTCTGGCGGCATGCTCGAGTTCAACGCCACCGCAAACTCAAACGCCCGCACCGTTTACGCTCGAGCCTTCGAGCAAGAATTTGAGCCTCGAGTTGGGTGGTGTCAGCAGTTTCGTGGTGATGCTCAAACGCGACCCGGATTTCAAGGATGTCGTCAACATGACCTTCGATGGATTGCCGGATGGCATCACTCAACGTTGGAGCCGTGATACCGAGAACGGCGATTGCACGGTTTTACTGAGCGTTGATCCAGAAACACCGACGGGCGAATTCACGTTGACACTCAAAGGCGAACCCGCTCCGGTTCAAACGTTGTCGGCACAGCATCTGTCAACTCGAGCAACGGCTGCAACACCCGTGATTGGCAGCACACAAACCGTGACCATCACCGTTCAAGCAACTCCGGGCGGTTCTGGCGCTCAGGGGTTCACGCTGGCCTTTTCACCGGCGATTCTCGGGGCGTTGCAGGGCAACACGGTTTCCAACATTGCCGTTGTGACACCGGTCAATGGCTTCAACCAGGATGTGACCTTCAGCGTGGCCAACCTGCCGCCCAATGTCAGTGTGGTCGTGGATCAGGGTGGCCCAAACAACCAATTCTTGCCGAGCAAATTCCAGGCGTTCTTGCGGCTCACACCGGGGCTCAATTCGGTTCCGGGCGAGTACATCGTCAACGTCACGGCGCAATCTGTGGGCTTTTCCCGAACCGCACCGCTCGTCTTGCGGGTCGGTGCTCAAGCCTCGAGCACGCCGGGGTTTGAGATCTTTGCTGATGCCGTCCGTTTGACCTTACGGCAAGGTTCGAGCGCTCAGCTTTTGTTGCGCTTCGTGCGTCGTAACGGTTTTACCGCACCGATTATTGTTGAGCCTCAACTGAGCAATTTTCCCGGCGTGACCGTGACCAAACTGGTTGGTCAAGACGCGGCTTTGCTCAGCTTTACCGCTGCAAACAATGCGAACATCACCAATGGGCTTTTTCTTGGCCTGCCGATCAATGCGAATGCGGGCGGGATCAGCAAATCGGTGGTCACACTCTTGCGTATCGATCCGAAACCTGGGAACACAGATCCATCTTTTGGCAGCGATTTCTCGAGCCTGAAGCTTGGCGCAACAACCTTGACGGGCAAGGCGGATGGGACGGTGTTCGCCCTGGGGATCGACGCGTTCAGTTTCAAGATTCCCATCTTCAGGTTCAATGCCCAGGGTGGGCTCGACACGAACTTCTCGCCAGATGGCGTTCGGTTGATCGATGGACTGAGCAGCGCCACCGTCCGGTTCGATCCGGTACGGATTCTGCCTTTATCGAGTGCCGCCACCCATTTTCGTTTCGTGGGCGAGTTGACTCCAACCGGTGGTGTCTCCAACGCGCTCGCCGTGGTGGATGTCGCACCAGCCGCCATCATCAAAACCTTCAACCCTGGTGGGATTCCAATCAGCACCGATGCCAGACTGATCGGGGATCGCACCGTGATCAGTGGCACCCTGCAAAGCTTCACGAATCCAATCGATAAGTGCTTCTTGTACGTCTTGGATGCCAACTCCAACCAGGTGGTATTCAATACTTACCGTTTCAATCCCCTCTCGAGCACTTCATCAAAATGCAGAACCCTAACGGACATTCCCGGTAGCAACCAATTCTTTGTTGGCGGAAGCCAGCAAGGGCTGGTGATCACGCCCGTGGTGGCGAAATTCAAGCTCGATGGCGAACTCGACAAAAGCTTCGCCGGTGATGGCGTCGCCAAACTCGAGGGTCTGGGTTCAGTCAATCTGGTGATATCCCTGCTGGTCCAACCCAACGGCAAAATCCTGGCTGGTCTGGGCGAGGGTACGGTAGTGCGCCTGTTATCAGATGGCAAGTACGACAACAGCTTCAGCAATGATGGCGTTATCAAACTCAAGCCGGGTGCTGGCCTTGCGGGGAACACCACTAAATTGGTTCTGGGGGCCGGTGGCAGCATCTTCGCCAAGATGGGCAACTCGATTGCCAAACTCAACTCGAGTGGTGTGCTGCAAACCGATTTTGGCAGCAACGGCTTTTTGGATTTCCCCGGCATGAACGACATCAACGTGGTGACAGGCGGCAACTTCCCAACCGTTCAGGTGCTTAAAGCTTTTGAGTTCAGGCGCATCTTCCAATAATTTCAGCACTCGAATTCTGCTCGAGCCGGGTCGTTCTGATCCGGCTCGGGTTTTGCCGTTACTGCCACGTAACCATGCTGGGTTCACCATCAATCTTGAAGGAGATTCATCATGAAAAAAAGCGTTTCGATTTGGTTCGCCTCGAGTTTGGTTGCAAGCCTGCTCGCCTGTTCGCCAGGGATCATTACACAAGAGGCACAGTTCACGCTGCAACCCGCGCAGACCAGTCTCGAGGTCACTCCGGGCGGTGAAGTCTCGAGCTTTGTCTTGCTGAATCGCAAAGCCGGTTTTACAGACACGGTGAAGATGCGTTTGGACGAGGCGGATTTACCAGCGGGCCTGACACAAGAATGGAGCCGAGATTCAATCAACGGTGATTGCACCTTGCGGTTGCTTGCCAGCGAGAGTACGCCACCGGGCACGTACAAGATCGATCTGACCGGCACACCAGTCCAAGAGGCACCGTTCACAGGCACGCCCATTGAAGGCTCGAGCCTGCGACAGACCAGCTTGAGGGCGACTGATGTACCAATCGTTCAAGGGAATTTTACCGTCACCGTTGGGCCAAATCTTGCAGATTTCAGCATCTCGGCACAACCGGCGTTTGTTTCAACCTTTCGCGGCGGAGGTGCAACCTTCTTAACGGAAACCGCGCTGCGTCTCACCGGTCAAAACGGTTTTGTTGGAACGGTGGATCTGAGCGTCACCGGTGCGCAAAACGCCTTGCCTGTGGGCGTGACGGCGAGTTTCACCAAACCATCGGTGATTCCCGGCGGCATTTTTGATCACAGTGTTCTGCGGTTGCTCATTGATGGGAGCGCCGTGCCAGGAGTTTACCCGTTGACGGTCACGGCCAAAAGCAGCTTGAAAACCAAAACGGTTGCAGTGCTGCTCGAGATCAAGGATGGCACATTGAAAAAAGGCTTCACGCGATTGGTCTCAGACAGTGTTTCCAGAACACGACCATCGAGCAGTACAGTCCCAAACCCAAATCAGCAGGACACGATGGTGATCGCAGAATTGTTCAACAACGCACCCGGCACCACGATGGTTGTTGAGAACATTCCGACCGGTGTCAGCATCGTTGAGGTCAACACGCCGTTCAAACCCTTACCGTTTCCCAAACCAGATCAAGCAACCTGGCGGTACTTCAGGCTGGGCGTTGGTGCGAACGGTCCGATTGGGAATTTCCCAAT
>JANOWZ010000033.1:0-7668 GCA_031418155.1 Deinococcales bacterium | reverse complement strand
TGCGCATCCCCGTCAACACCAATCCCACTCAACACCTCGGCCGTATGCTCACCCAGTTTTGGCCCAATCCATTTCGTTCCGCCCGGTGACTCGGACAGCTTCGGCACAATACCTGGTAGCCAGACTTCTTTATTATCGCCGAGTTCGTGTTTTTCAATCATGCCACGCGCCTGATACTGCATGTCGGCCACGATGTCGGCAATCGAATAGATGCGCCCCGAGGGTACATCGGCTTTGTCCAGAATCTGCAGCACATGCGTCAATGTGTTGGCGCCCGTCCACGCGCTGATGGCAGCGTCGAGTTCGTCGGTACGCCGGGAGCGTCCGGCATTGTCGGCAAGGCTCGCATCATTGGCCAGATCGGCACGGCCAATGGCCAGCATCATGCGTTTGAAAATAGAATCGCCGTTCGCGCCGATCACGACATATTGGCCGTCGCCACATTTATAGGTGTTGGACGGGACGATGCCCGGCAGCGCGGCACCAGTGCGTTCACGCACGAAGCCGGTCATGCCGAATTCCGGCAACATCGATTCCATCATTGAAAACACCGCCTCGTACAGAGCCACATCGACGATTTGGCCCTTGCCGGTTTTATGGCGGTGATGCAGCGCCATCAACGCCCCCATTGCGCCATACATGGCGGCGAGTGAATCACCAATCGAAATGCCGACACGCACAGGTGCGCGATCCGGATAGCCGGTGAGATAGCGCATACCGCCCATCGATTCGCCAATCGCGCCGAAGCCTACGCGATCCTTGTACGGTCCGGTCTGGCCATAGCCTGATAGCCGGACCATGATAAGTTTGGGATTGTCGGGCGTCAGCGCATCAAAACCGAGGTTCCATTTCTCGAGCGTGCCAGGACGAAAATTTTCGATCAGCACATCCGAACGCGCAATGATCTTTCGTGCCGTCTCGAGACCAGATTCCGTTTTCAAATCGAGCGTGATGCTGCGTTTATTGCGGTTCGCACTTTGAAAGTACGTCGCCTCGCTCGAGCCATGCGCGTAGGGTGGACTCCAGGCTCGGGTGTCATCCCCGGAGGGCGGTTCTATTTTCACGATGTCCGCCCCAAAATCCCCGAGCGTCTGCGTGGCAAAAGGTCCGGTCAGGACACGGGTGAAATCGGCAATGCGAATTCCGGCGAGAGGTGCGGGCGGGCTCGAAGGCATTGCGAAAAGATACCAGGGCTTGCGGTGAAAGCGAACTCAAGATTACGATTTACACATGGCAAAATTGGCGGAGATCGAACGATTCCAGGCCGAAACCCGAAGCGAATGGCGAGCATGGCTCGAGCAAAACCATGCAACCTCGAGCGGGATTTGGTTGGTGACATTCAAGAAAAATTCCGGCCAACCATACTTCAGTTACGGTGAATCCGTCGAGGAAGCCTTGTGCTTCGGTTGGGTGGACAGCGTGGGCGGCAAAGTCGATAAGTTGCGTTCGATGCTGTACTTCGCACCACGCAAACCCAAAAGTGGTTGGGCCAAACCGAACAAGGAACGAATCGTTCGGTTACTCGAGGCTGGACTGATGCGACAGGCTGGCCTCGCAAAAATCGAGGCGGCAAAACTCGATGGTTCATGGACGCTTTTGGATGCCGTCGAAGCGCTCGAGGTTCCAGATGATCTCGAGAAAGCACTGAAGGGATTTCCGAACGCGAGCGCGAACTTCGAGGCATTCCCACGGTCGGTCAAGCGCGGGATTCTCGAATGGATCGTGCAGGCGAAAAGACCAGAAACTCGAGCCAAACGGATTGAGGAGACGGCACGCTTGGCCAACGAGAGCGTTCGTGCGAACCAATGGCGACCATGAAACCCTGCGTTCCACGATAGACTGACCCTCGATACGAATGCTCGAGAATCTCTGCCCAATCCTTCTGGAGGAACCATGCCCGCAAATGAGCACCTGAAATCGTTCGAGGCCACCGATGTTGACGCTTTCAAAAGCGTCGCTCGAGCCTGGGCCGCCACCGTCACCGTCTGTGTGGCAAAACGCAAACCTGAATTCGTCAGCGAAGACAAGCCCGAGATCGATGGCTTCACCGCGACCTCGTTCCAAACCGTTTCGATCAACCCGCCCATCGTGTTGGTTTCGGTGACGAACAATTCCTCGGCGGGCAGCCTGTTGCGTGAATGCTCGAGTTTCACGATGAACCTATTAAACACCGAGCACGAGAACATTGCGGGCGCGTTCGCACGACCTCTGGCGGAACGCATCGCTGCTTGGCCGACACTCGAGTTCTCGCACGATGATGCTGGCGTGCCATTGTTCGATGGCATTGCGGGCGCGTTCTCGGCCACACCACGCGAGTTTGTCGATGCGGGCGATCACACGTTGGTTCTGGGTGATGTCACAGAGATTCACAAGGGCGTTGGCAATGAGACGCTCGTCTATCACGACCGGGCGTATGGCAAGGTCAACAAGTCATGAAGCAGCCGCTCGCCATCATCTGTGCGGCAGGTGTGGCGTTCTGGCTCGGCTCGAGGTTCTCGAGTGCGCAGACGACAGCACCGAAACAAATCGAATACTCAAAAGTCATCAACCTAGATCACGTGATCGACACGAAAATTCCACTCTGGCCGGGTGATCCGCCAGTAAAATTCAAGACGGTCGCCTCGCTCGAGAAGGACGGCTATTACCTGCGCGAATTCTCGATGGGTGAGCACAGCGCCACGCACATGAACGCGCCAAATTCGTTTCACAAGGGTGCAGCCAGCATCGCCACGTACTCGCCAGAATCGCTGGTCATGCCGGTCGTTGTGATTGACGTTCTCGCCGAGTGCGCCAAGAATGCCGATTACGCTTTGACGCAAGAAAAAGTGCTCGAGTGGGAATCCGAGAATGGCGAGATCGAAGCGGGCAGTTTGGTCGTGATGTTCACGGGTTGGCAAGCGAAATGGTCCAACCCGAAGGCCTTCTTCAACATGGATTCGACCGAGGCATTGCGCTTCCCAGGTTTCGCAGGCGAGACCACCAAATGGTTGCTCGAGGAACGCAAAATTCGTGGTGTCGGCATTGACACGCACGGGGCCGATCCGGGTTTGGACACGCAGTATTCGACCAACGTTGCGGTCACGAAAGTCAAAGGGGTGGTGCTCGAGAACCTGACAAACCTGGACAAGATGCCCGCGACCGGTGCGACCATCGTAATTGGCGTGCCGCGTTTGGCGAACGGTTCGGGCGCTCCAGTCGCAGTCACCGCATTCCTTCCCTGAACACCCGGAGGCCCGAGTGAAGCAGTCTTTTTCGTGGTGGTGTTTTGATGGTCGCGTCGAACTCGAGGAAATGTTGCAGGCGGCCAAGAGGATTGGGCTGTCCGCCATCGAATTGATCGACGCAGAATTTTACCCAACAGTTAAAAAATATGGGCTCGAGATTGCATCACATCGTGGTCATGATTCCATCGAATCTGGCTTGAATGACCGTGCCAACCATGACCGGATCGAACGCGAATTGCTCGAGAGCATCCGTATTGCCGAGAAGTGGGCCTGTCCGAACGTGATCGTTTTTTCGGGCGGTCGAGTTGCGGGCGTTTCTGAAGAGATCGGCGCACAAATCACGGCGGCAGGACTCGCTCGAGTCGCACCCATCGCTGAAAGTGCTGGTGTAAACTTGGTGCTCGAGTTGCTGAATTCCAAAGTCGATCATGTTGGCTATCAGGCCGATCACACCAGTTGGGGCGTGAAGGTTTGCGAGATGGTTGCTTCACCTCAAGTCAAACTTTTGTACGACGTGTATCACATGCAAATCACCGAAGGCGATGTGATCCGCACAATCCGAGACAATCACCAGCATATCGCGCACTATCACACGGCAGGCAATCCGGGCCGTAACAATTTGGATGACACCCAAGAACTGAATTATGCTGCGATTGCGCGGGCAATCTCGAGCACGGGTTTTGAGGGGTTCATCGGGCATGAATTTGTGCCGGTTGGTGATCCGATTTTGGCGCTCGAGCAGGCGTTCAAATTGTGTGATGTTTGATCCTCGCTTCAGTGGGTGAGGCAAGCCTCACCCCCTACGGTTCAGCATTTTTCGTAGGGTGCGAGGCTTGCCTCGCCCGTCGCCAGAAACCCGAATGATCTCAAACAAAATCAGGCCCGCTCGAGCGCCGCGTCCAAATCTGCATCCTCGAGTCGCATGACCAAACCGAATCGCAGGAAGGTCAGTCGAATCTCGAGGTTGGTGATTTCTGGTCGTGCCAGGCGTACAGCTTCTCGGTACAAGGCAAGTTGGCGATGATAGGCGCGCTCTCGTTGCGAGAGTGATTCGAGTGGCAGGTCGTCAGTCTTGTAATCCTCGAGCACCCAGGTTCCGTTTGACTCGAGGTACAGGCGGTCGATGATGCCTTGCCAGGTCACACCTTTGCGTTGAAAAGCGAATGGAATTTCGGCGTGATCCTCGAGCCGATCTGTGCGGTCACTGTACAAATTTTCGTAGAGCGCCACGAGCGCCCAGGCCCGCTCAAGCAATTGCGTTCGTTCGTGCGGTGGGTATGGGTGCAACAGGTATTGTGCCTCGAGCACGCGCTTATGCGTCGGACTTTCGGGCGAAAGGTTTTCGGCAATCGCGTAGTGCGTCAATGTGCCAACCACCCGTTCCGCATCGGGAATGGCGAGCGGATCACCGCTTGGCAAGCCGCTTTGAATCTCGTCGGTTAACTCGAGGGTATCGTCTTCTTTGCTTTGCGCCTCTGGTGATCGCGTCGGTGCTCGAACCCGTGGCGCAGGTTTTCCAAACCGTGCTCGAGCGAGTTTTTCATTGACAGTGAACCGTGGCGCGGGTGCTGGAAGTTGAATCTGCTCGAGCTGGGTTTGCTCACTGACCTTGTGCGTTTCGACGCGAATGCCTGGAATGCCATGTTCCCCGGTCTCGAGTTTGAGGGTGGTCAAAAGTGTTTCCAACCAGGCTCGAGGTTTGTTGGTTTTGGAGCCGGTGATGATCAGTCTGTCTTTGGCGCGGGTCATGGCGACGTACAACAATCGGTTGGATTCACCGTCGCGTCGGGCGGCCCAGTGCGCGTTGATTTCCACAAATCGGGTCGAGGTGGTTTTGGCGTGACGTTCGGGTTTGAGTGCGAGTTCGCCGTCGGGATGCACCGCCAGATCATCCGTACTGTTGCGTTCGCCTCGAGCAATGTCGAACAGTGCGGTCACACCAAACTCGAGGCCCTTGGAGGCGTGAACGGTCAGGAGTCGCACGGCCTCGCCAGCTTCGAGCGGTTCGTCACCTTCGGCTTCAGCGAATCGGGCGCGTTCCAAAAATTGCAATGCGCTGCGTGGGTCGCGCAGTCCTCGGGCGGCGAGTTGGAACAGCAGGCCATCGAGGTTTGCAGTCGCCTGTCGATCTCGGGTGAATGCGCTTGGCCCGAGAAACACCCAGGCTTCGGCGAGTAAACTCACGGCATCGTCGGCTTCGCGTGCAAGCTCGAGCAAGTCTCGCAATCGTTTGACGGCGGTATCTTGCGAGGCGCGAATCGCGGTCAGAAGTCCTCGAGCATCGGTCAACATTTCCTCGAGCAATGCGGGTTCGATGCCGATTCCTGGCAGCACGGCGGCAGCGACCAAGGCGGGACTCGAGTCCGGCGTAACACGCAATCGAAGTAGGGTTGCAGCGTCTCGAATCTCACGCCGGTCGTAGTAGCGTTGGCCCGCAACGGTCAGGACTGGAACGCCAGCCATCGACAGGGCAGCCTCAAGCGGTGGCAACGCGGTGCGTGATCGCACGAGGACCGCCATCTCACTCCAAGGCGTGCCAAATCGGTGCAGTTCAACTAGGCGTTCGGCCAGAAATCTGGCTTCGGTGCGGCGGGCAATCTCGAGGCTGACGGCTTCAAAGACGTGCAACTCGGCGTGAGGTTCACCATCAGTTGCGTCACGTCGGCCTGAGTTCACACCTGGGGGCAATCCAGCCTCGAGAAATTCTGGAAACAATTTTTCGGCCACTCTGGAGTACAGGGCGCACAATTCCGGGCCGTGCCGGTACGAGGTCATCAATGGCTCGAGGCGGTTGGCTTTGGCGTAGACATCCAAGAAGGCATTCACGTCGGCATCACGGAAGGCGTAGATCGATTGTTTGGCATCACCGACCAGCAGCACGCGCTCGAGTTGCAGGCTGGAGAAAATCTTTGCCTGAAGTGGGTTGACATCCTGGAATTCATCGACCAACAGCACGCGATGTCGGGATCGGATTCGTTCGAGGGCGCTGGGAATACCGAGTAAGCGCAAGGTTTCGAGTTCGACATCGGTTGGTCCGAGTGAACGTCCAGCGAGGCGATTGACGTACCCTCGAGCAGAAACGGTGTACAACTCGAGCAAAGCCAACTCGAGTTCGGTCGGATGTTCTCCCGGCACGAATGGTGCGTAGACCCGGCGCTGATGCATGGTCTCGAGCGCCTTGAGGGTTCGCTCCCAGCCCCAGGCAGCGAGGATGGCACCACCGGGCGCGTCTCGCAGCGCAACCTCAGCCAGGGCGCTCGAGGCGGCATCCCGGAAGGTCTCGAGCGCCTCACCCTCGTCGAGATTTGAGAATTCCGGGTCGAGGCCGAGTGCAGGTGCGTTCAAACGCAGCAACTCACGGTAGAAACCGTGAATCGTGGTGATCGTCGCGCTGCCAATTTCGCGCAAGGCCCGACGGTACGGCTCGAGTTGATCCGGTTTGAAATCCAGGTATTGGCCCTCAAGCACCACTTGGCGCAGGCCGGCCCGCAATCGTTCGCGCAAGTCTATCGCACCAACCCGCGTGAACGTCACTGCCGAAATGCGCCGGGCCGGAACGAACTGCAAAGCCCGCAAATACTCGAGCACCAAACTGGTCGTTTTGCCCGTCCCTGCCGAAGCGGAACGGACCTCCAAACGGGTTTGCATGACTGGACTCGGGGCGCTCACAGCACCTTCAGGCTACCAGGCTCGAGGATCAACGGTTCTGCATGGGGTTAGGCAAGCCTGACCGCTACGGACATCTCCCGTAGGGTTGAAGCTTGCCTCACACTGCCGTCGCGGGGATCGACTCCTCTGGCCGCACGGGTATACTCGTCAGGCTCGAGGCACACAATCTCGAATCACTCAACATCACCGCTCGAGAAGGCTCGAGCTTGGAGGCAACATCATGGGTTTGGGCATCGGTATCGTGGGACTCCCTAACGTCGGCAAGAGCACACTTTTTAACGCCATCACCAAAGCGGGCGTCGAGGCCGCGAACTACCCGTTCGCCACGATTGACAAAAACGTGGGCGTGGTTCCACTGCCCGACCATCGGCTCGAGGAATTGTGTCGCGTTTTCACCAAGGGCGACCGCATCCCGCCGATCATCCCAACCGCCGTCGAGTTTGTGGACATTGCTGGACTGGTCAAAGGGGCCAGCAAGGGCGAGGGTCTGGGCAACCAATTCCTCGCCAACATCCGCGAAGTCAACGCGATTGCGCACGTGGTCCGCTGCTTCGAGAACAACGACATCATTCACGTCTCGGGGGCCATCGACCCGCTGGACGACATCGAAACGATCAACACCGAACTGGCGCTCTCGGACCTGGCAAGCCTCGAGAAACGGGTGGACCGCCTGCGCAAAACCGCGAAATCCAACAAGGATGATGTCGAACTGCTCGAGATTGTCGAGGCACTCCTCAAACCGCTTTCCGAAGGCATTCCCGCCCGGTTAAGCGGC
>JANOWZ010000032.1:0-4346 GCA_031418155.1 Deinococcales bacterium | reverse complement strand
AGTTCGATGCTGCCAAAAGTTCCGGCTCGAGCTGTGCTGGTGCTGGCGTTGACGCTGAGCACGAATGGAACCTCCCACAGTGGCGCTCCGGCGATTTGAAATCCGGCGCTGTAAATGCCTCGAGCGCTGGCGCTGCCGTTCAGGTTCCAACCGCTCAGGGCGTAACCGAACGGGTCGTTGCGGGTGGTGCTCAGGGCCACGCTCAGGCCCGCGTCGAGGTTTTGGTCGTTCAGGAGTGCGTATGGGCTGATGCCCCAGTTGGTGATGCTGCCGAACAACTCGAACGCGCCGATGAGGCGCAGGCTCGGGCGGATGGCGTAACCGAAATCGAAGCTGGTGTTGGTCGGTTTGACCCAGCCAACCAAGCCGGTCAGGTTGATGCCAAACGTCGGGGTCGGGTCATACGAGATCGACAATCCCGTGCCGGGTCCAAGGCGGTCTGAAACGTTGGCGAGTCCGGCGAACAGGCTGTAGCTGAGCACATTGGCTCCGTCCTGGCCTTTGAGTGCAGCGCCGAGGCCGATGGCGCTGCCGTCGAAAATCAATGGCGACCAGGCGACCGGTTCGAGGCTCGGTGAGTACGGTGCAACCGCGTACTCGAGGCCGGTGTCGATGAATCCTTTGGGTTCGTTGCGTTCGAGCGTGACGGGATTGCCTGTTGGCAGCGCGTCAAGGTTGCGCAATTCGAGGCTGTCTTTGGCGAAGCTCGAGAACAGCGTGCGGCCCGTGGCGTTCGTGCTGCTCGAGTACGCGCCACCGGGTGAGGCGGTGAGTTGCTTGGCATTGGTTCCGTCGCGCCCAAAAATCTGAAAATTGCCGTTGCGATCCGAACTCCATACCAAGGTGCCGTCAGGTTTCCAGGCGGGCCAACCGTCTTGCGCAAAATCGGATGTGGCAAACTCGAGTTGCCCAGCTTTTCCGGTTGAATCTCGAGCAATCGTGGCGATGTCCAGAAATCCGCCGGGTCGCCAAACCGTGAGCGCAATGGTGTTGTTTGGGCCGGGTGCGGGTTGCGCGAAATGCCAGTTTGCGGGTGCGGCCAAAACCTCGACATCTTTGCCATCGCAGATTTGATGCAGGCTCGAGGTTTCAAGATAATCTTGTACGTAGAGAATGCAGTCACCATCGGCAATCGCATTTCGGGCGTGAGCGCCGTTGGTCAGGCGTTCTTCGTTGCCGTTGCGCAGGCGAAAAACCTCGCTGGGTTTGCTGGCCCCGTTCGGGATGGGTCTGGAGTAAACGATGCTGCCGTCTTTGGCCCAACTGACACGATCCGCCGATGATGCGAGGCGGGTCAAGGCTCGAGCTCTGGTCATGTCACCATCGTCAGAAACGTAAATCGTGCGACCACCGGAAAAGACGAGTTGTTGCCCGCGCCAATCGCTCGAGACGTGCTTGCCAAAGGCATCTTTGAGGCTCGAGCCAGCGGGTAAGCCTGTGTTTTTGTCGCGTTCCAGATCGGCTTTGGCTCGGGCCAACTCGAGTTGCTGCCAATCGTTGTACAGGGGTTGCAGGCGCGAGCCGGTCACGCTTTCCCAGGCATCCGAGAAATCCCAGGGAAACAATTGCCTCTCATAACTGTCGATCACTTTGCGGGCCGTGGACTCGCCGTATTTGTCCAGCAAGAACTGCACGAAGCCCACACCGTAGGTGTACTGGTTTCCGGTCTCGAGATACCGTCCGCTGGAGATTTCGCCGTAACTGGGAAATTTCCCGCCGAGGGCAGCTTGGGCACGTTCGGTCAGGACGCTGGCATCGCGGCCTCGGCCCCCAGAGGAAAGTTTCGTTTCGGCATGCGTGGCGAAGCCTTCCACAAACCACGGTGGCGCGATGTTCGCACTCGAGTTGCCCTCACCGATGGCGTTGCCGAGCAGTGAAAAATTCCGTTTGGGTTGGGACAGGTGCGCCGAATGCGTGAACTCGTGCGAGATCAGCAGGCGCAGCCAATCTTGCCATTGCATGCCAAAATCGCCGACGCGAGGAAAGCTGGTGAACAAGGTGATGCTCGAGCGAGGACCGGCGAGTGAAAACCCATTGGTGATGTCACCGTCGCTGTTGATGACCAGCATCGTCCGGCCTGGATCGGCCCCAGCAACCCCGATCACGCCCTCACGGACGGCTTCGGCTGCTGCCCCGACACGACGGGCATAAGGCTCGAGGTTGGGTGGGAAAACCACGCGGAAGTGGGGTGTCTCAATCACATTCAAGGGCACGCTGGCGAGCGACGAGTTCTGGGCCAAGGCTCCACCAGTCAGGGCGATGAGGGCAATGCTGCTCGAGATCAAGAATTTAAAGTAATGGACCATGAAGCCTCCGTGGTGTTGCGTGAATTCTGCCATGCGGCGCACGCTCGAGTGGTCAAAGCCTGACCAAAATAGCCGTTTGATCCGATGTTGAGGATTTTGTCATTATTTAAATGGCATTCTGGCTTTTGGACGTATCTGCCTTCTCTTCATGGCGATCTCGAGGAGCATCAATGCAAGCAAACACCCGCAACCCCTTTCTTGTCGGTGCGCTCACGGCTGCATTCCTGGCCGCCTGCAACGCACCCTTCAGCGAACCTGTCACACCAACCGACACCAGAGCCAGCGTGCCGATCAGCGTCACCACCGACGCGGCACAACTCGAGCAGAACGTTCAACGTGGCGGCACGGTCGCGCTGCAAGCCATTCCGGGCCGGGTTGGGATTCAATCGGTCAGTGAACTGAACGTGCAATACAAATTCGAGAAGCTCGCGCAAGTCCTGCCACCGACCGTCGGCGAGTTCGAGCTTCGTGCCACGCAGGTTCAGGTCCAAGGCTCCAAAGTCTACGTTTCCTACACCCGTGAAGGCTCGAGCTTCGCCGGGGCTTTGGATGTCTTCAACATCGCTGATCCGGCCAACCCGAAACTCGAGTTGCGTGCCCTGCTGCCAGATACGAAAGTCAACGCGGCGATTCCGGCAAACGGCTCGATCTTCCTGGGTGGCGCACGACCACAGAAGATCAGCGGTTTGGACAGCCCGAGCGTGCTGCTCGAGTTGAAAGCCAAAGACGGCACTTACGATGCGCGTCAAACCGCCATGCCCGGATGGGCCGGAACCGGATTGGTCGCGGTCGGTTCGAAACTGTTCTTCACCTCCGGCAACAGCGCCTGTTACGGCGAAGGTGAGCGCGTCGGCGGAACCGGTGTGCTCGAGTTGCCGAACCTGAAACGCCTGTCGCTCGAGGCGCACTGTTACGCGCAATCGGTCGATGTCAGCGCCGCAGGCAGTGACTCAGACGAAACCCACGAGGGTTCCGATGACAAAAAAGTGGAAACCAGCGCCAGCGGCCTGAAGATTCAATCGGACAACCACGGTGATGAGGACGAAGACAAAGGCGTGTCCCGCGTCGTCTCACTCGAGGCGAGCAGCAAAGGCAAACTGCGCGTGTACGCACTCAAAGACGGGCAATTCAAAGGTGAATCAAAAATCCTCGAGATTGGTCGCGTCGCCCCCGAAGAGGGCCGCAATACCGTCGATGTCGCCGGAAACATCGCGTTCGTGGCGATGGGCGAGGGCGGCATCAAAGCCTTCAACCTCAAAGACATGAACCCAACCGCCGTCTACAGCCTCGAGCCGGACTCGACCGACCCGGACCTGCTCGCCAACGGCGTGGCATACAGCGATGGCCTGGTGTACACCGCCTTCGGTAGCGGCGGCCTGCGCGTCGCCCGCCTGCCCGAAAGTGGCACGCAACTCGATCTTCTCGGACAGCTTGGCTTGGGTGACGGCTCGAGCGCGAACTTCGTGACCATCGCCAAAGACCTGATCTTTGTCGCCAGTGGCAAGGGTGGCCTGTCGATTGCGTGACGCATCAAGCAAGAAATCAAATCCGAATTCCCGGACAACACCCTCAAACCGATCCTCGAGTGCGTCTCTGAGAATGCCGATGGCACGTTGACCGGACACTTCGGCTACGTGAACGGCAATGCTTTCCCGGTTTCGGTCAAGATTGGCAACTCGAACAAGTTTGACAGTGCCGCCGCGACGCTCGACCGGGGTCAACCGACGGTCTTTCAACCGGGCCGCACGCCGTACTACCCGAACGCCGCGTTCAAAGTGGTTTTCCCAGCCAACGAAGTGCGGGTCTGGAATTTGAAAGGCAAAACCTCAACCGCTTCGAACAACCCAGCGCAACGCTGCAAGTAAACCGAACTCGAGAATCAAAACCGCGTTGGGGCTCGAGCCTCAACGCGGTTCTCTTTGGAATTTGTAGGGTTGCCCTACGACTTATTTGGCCTCGAGCAACCTGACCGCCTCATGGATGCGCCGCAGCGTGTAATACGCGGTGTTCGAGCGTTGCCGCATCAGTGCCTCGCCAACG
>JANOWZ010000031.1:0-2973 GCA_031418155.1 Deinococcales bacterium | reverse complement strand
GTCGAAGTGCCAGCCACGCCAGCGATGCTCGGACAGGTCGATAAGGTCAAGTTCCTGCTCGAGATTCAAAAGTAAATCACACGGTCGGACTCGGGCTCAACGGCTCGAGCTCGACCAAATGTGAGAACGGGCGAGCAAACCTCGTCCCCGTCGAGCGAAGATACACAACACTTGTAATGGAGGTTTCCTCGTGAAACTCAACGAACTCAAACCAGCACCAGGTTCACGCAAACGCAAAAAGCGCGTCGGTCGTGGACCGGGCGGCACCGACAAGACAGCCGGTCGCGGACACAAAGGTCAGGCCTCACGCAGCGGCTCGAGCCTCAAACCAACCGGTTCGTACAAGAGCGAGGGTGGTCAAACACCAATGCTCCGCCGTTTGCCAAAGCGCGGCTTCCGCAACCCCAACCACCAAGAATTCCACCTGGTGAATCTCTCGGACCTCGAGAACGTGCACGTTGGTGGCACAGTGGACCTCGAGACGATTGTCGAAAAAGGTTTCGTCCGCAAGGTCAAACTGCCGGTCAAGCTCCTTGCCCGTGGTGATGTCAAGGCCGTCGTGAATGTCACCGTTCATGCCGCCAGTGCCGCCGCCATCGAGAAAGTCCAGGCCGCCGGCGGCACTGTGACCGTCCTTGGCTACAAGAAGGTTCCGAAGCTCAAAATCCCATACGATGCTGCCAACCCGCCCGTGCGCAAAGGCCAGAAAAACAGGCCCGTTCGCGGCTCGAGCACCGAGGTCGCGTAATGCTTCGTGCCTTCCGCGATGCATTCCTGATCCCGGAATTGCGCCGGAAGTTCTTCATCACCCTGTTGCTCCTCGCCGTCTACCGGCTTGGAGCAGCGATCCCAACCCCTGGTGTCAATGCTGATGCCCTCGAGCGTTCCGCCACCAGCGGCGCGGGCGGCGGTGTCTTCGGCATTCTTGGACTGGTCTCGGGCGGTAACCTCGAGCGCTTTTCGATCTTCGCGCTCGGCGTGCTACCGTACATCACGGCCAGCATCGTTATGCAAATCCTGACCACCGCCGTTCCTGCCCTCGAGAAATTGCAAAAAGAGGGTCAAGAGGGCGGCAAGAAGATCAACCAGTACACGCGCTACGCCGCCATCGGCCTCGGCGCGATTCAGGCGTTGTTCTTCTCAACGGTCTTGCTGACCGGCAACTCGATCAGCATTGGCTGGGGCGACAACATTGTTCTCTTCCGCATCCTGGTCGTTCTGACGCAAGTCACTGGTGTCGCCCTGACCATGTGGATGGGTGAACGCATCACCGAATACGGCATTGGCAACGGTATCTCACTGATCATCTTTGCGGGCATCGTCACGCGATTCCCCATTGAAATCAGCCAGACGATTGCACTTTTGAACACCGGTCAGGTTCAACTGCTCGGCATTCTCGCGTTTGCTGCATTGTTGATTGGTGAAATCGCCGCGATTGTGCTCGTGCAACAAGGTGAACGCCGCATTCCAGTGCAATACGCCCGAAAAGTTGTTGGCAAAAGTGTTTACGGTGGTCAAGCCACCTACATTCCTTTGAAGATAAACACTGCCGGTGTGATTCCGATCATTTTCGCGGGAGCGATCCTGCAACTCTTCCAAATCATCCCCCAGTCATTTCCCCAACTTCCCTGGGCTCAAGCCGTCGGCAATTTCTTGAGCTTCCGCAACTGGACCGGTCTGGCCGTTGAAGTCGTGCTGATCATCCTGATGACGTACTTCTACACGACGATCAGCTTCGATCCGAAACGGGTCGGTGAAAGCTTGCGCGAGTACGGCGGGTTCATCCCCGGCGTTCGCCCAGGTCAAGCCACCGTCGATCACTTGGCGCGAATCTCGAGCCGGATCACGCTTTGGGGCGCACTGTTCTTGGGTGCGTTGGCGGTCTTCCCGTCGATTGTCCAAAACATCACCAACATTACCACCTTTCCGCTCTCCGGCACGACGCTTCTGATCGTGGTCGGTGTGGCGCTCGACACCCTGAAACAAATCGAATCGCAACTGACGGTGCGCAACTACGAAGGATTTATTTCCAAAGGCAGTCTGCGCGGACGCTCGAGCGACATTCCCCAGTAATTTTGAGGCCCATGTGTTGAGGATCACGAATGTCTAAAGTGCTTATTTTTCTTGGTCCTCCCAACGCTGGCAAGGGCACGCAGGCGAAACGGCTCGCGGTCGAGGAGAACCTGGTTCAGCTTTCAACCGGTGACATGCTGCGCGATCACATGGAACGCGGTACGGAATTGGGATCGCAGATCAAGGAGATCCAAAACGCGGGCAAGCTCGTCTCGGATGAGATCGTTGTGACCTTGATTCGAGAGAAGCTCTCCATGATGGACGATGTGCGGGTGATCTTCGATGGTTTCCCGCGCACGATTCCGCAGGCGAAAGCCTTGGACATGCTTCTCGAGGAACTTGGTGCGCCAATCGTCAGTATTCCGTTGCTCGAGGTTCCCGAAGATGTCCTGCGGGCGCGGGCGGCCAAGCGCTTTACGGAATTGGGGCGTCCTGACGATAGGCCGGAAGTCGTTGAGAAACGATTGAACGTTTACCGCGATGAAACTTCAGCATTGGTTGGTTACTACGAACCTCGAGGTTACGTTCACCCGTTGAATGGACTCGGCACACCGGACGAGGTTTACGCTCGGCTCAAGGCGGTCGTGTGACCACACGCTCAAAGGTGATTCTGTGATCCTCAAACGACCAAGCGAACTCGAGATCATGCACGATGCGGGCGAACTCCTGTACCAAGTACATGATCTGGTCGCTCGAGAAGTCGAACCGGGCGTGACCACCGCACACTTGAACGGGATTGCAGAGCGTGCTATCCTTAAATTTGGTGCGCGTCCAGCGTTCCTCGGGTACAACGGCTACCCCGCCACGATCAATGCGAGCATCAACGAAGTGATCGTGCACGGCATTCCAAACTCGAGGAAACTCAAATCCGGGGACATTATTTCGATTGATATTGGCCTG
>JANOWZ010000030.1:0-11822 GCA_031418155.1 Deinococcales bacterium | reverse complement strand
TGTGCTCGGGGTGACGCTGAATTGCCAGAAGGCATCATCGATCAGGACTTGCGGCACGGTGATCGTTTGCGGCCCGTCATTGATGACCTCAATTTTGATCACATCCGCTGCGGGCAGCGTGATGCGTTCAATTTTCAGGCTCTCCACGGGAGGTCCGGCCAGTTCGCGCAGGCCGCCGCCAGTCACAACGATGTAGGCCAGGACCGCACCGAGCAAAAGCAGTGGCACGAGGGCGAACAGCCAGGTGAAGTTCGAGGTTTTCGTGCCGCTGGGATCGGGCATGTTCGGTATGTTTGGTGCTGTCTCTAGGCTCATTCGTCCACCAGATTTTTGCTCGGGTTGTACTCGACAGTGCTACCGGACAGTCCAGCCCTATCCCAGGCTGTGTCCATGCCGATCTTCTGGATGGCAGCCGCGTACTCTTCGGGTTTGACGACGTTGAAATGCCCCATCCAACCGAGTTCGGTGAATTCCGAGACGTGCGGGTGAAACATGAACTGACCGGAGTACTTGTACTTGAACTCGAGGATGCCGCGCTGCCCCTGCATCTGGCTGATCGTGTCCACACGCCTGAGGGTCGGCATCAGGGTCGTGCCGTGATCATAGTAATCGAACATGTTGCCGTGCAGGTGAAAGCTGTTGACCAGATCAAACTCGAGCATGTTGATCAGGTAGATGCGCACCAACTCTCCGAGCTTGATCGGGATCGGGCGGTTGGCGAACTCGAAACCGACGGTGTTGACGGCGTAAACCTCGTTGCCACCATCAAAGTTGGTGTCGAAGGCATTCATGACCATCATGAATTCTCGGGCGGGCGGTCTGCCACCTTTGGGATCGACAATGAACGCGCCGTACATGCCCTTGTGGATGTGGCGTTTCAGGGACACCGAATGGCAATGGTATTTGTGGCAGCCGTAAGGATCGGCGATGAATTCGTAAACGAATTGCTCGCCGGGTTTGACCAGCGGTTGATTCAGCGGCGTACCGTCCATCTCCGAGGGATGAATGCCGTGAAAGTGAATCGTGTGCGGGTGCGAACCCTCGTTTTTGAAGACGATGCGCAATCGGTCGCCCTCGGTGCAGCGGATGCTCGGGCCGGGAACGCGACCGTTGTAGGTCCAGGCCGGAAACATGATTCCGGGCGCAATTTCGATCTCTTTGTCGATTGCCACAAATTCGTACTCGCGCAGGGTTTGACCGTTTTGCTTGGAGACCTTGCCGTAATCCCAATCCACCAGCATTTGCATCGGGTCGAAACCGTTGGTGGCGGGGTTGACGCTTCCCATCGCCATGTTTGCGCCGTGACCTGCGTGGTTGGTCGCCGTCATCGTGGCGTGTTGCGCGTCGGTCATTCCGGTCATTCCGGCTTGCGCCATGCTCTCAACAGTTTGTTGCGCTCGGGTGGCGTTGGCGAGCAGGGCAGCACTGGCTGCGGTGGCCCCACCGATGATACCGCCACGCAAGAGGTTGCGTCTCGAGAGTGCCTTCTTCAAAAAGTCCATGTTCTGTCGCCTTTCAGTTCGCTGCGAGTGGATCATCCACGTACAACCTTCGCGCCTGCTCGAGACCGAGCGTGTGCGTGGCGTGTTCAAGTTTGAGGGTGATCGTGCCCGCTGGGGTGTTGACCTCGAGCACCCGCAGGCTGACACCCGGAGTCAGACCAAGGCTGACGACAAAACGTAAGAAATCCGGGTCGCGCTCGGAAACCCGACCGACACGGGTTTCAGTTCCGGCGGGTACGTCCGAGAGTGCTCGGGTCGCGTAGGTTGGGATGGTCCCGTCCAGTCCGGGGATCGGTTCGCCGTGCGGGTCGTGCGTGGGCTCACCGAGCGCGTGATAAATGCGGGCCTCGAATTCCTCGCTGATGTGATGCTCGAGTTTTTCGGCCTCATGGTGAACGTCCTCGAGTGCGTAGCCGAGGGCTTGGTGCAGGTAGAGTTCGAGGAGCCGATGATGACGGACCAACTCGAGGGCGATGCGTTCACCAGCTGGGGTCAGGCGAGCGCCATAGTACGGTTTGTGTTCGACCAGGCCAAGTTCGGCGAGGCGTTTGAGCATTTCGGTGACGCTGCCAGGTTTAACCTCGAGCCGGTCAGCAAGAGTTTGCGTATTGACGCGATCTGTGCCGAGTGAGTAAATCGCCTTTAAGTAATCTTCGGATTGAGGTGAGAGTAATTCTCGCATAAGGACAACCTCTAGAAAAGTTTAGGCGGACCTCAAAATTTTGTCAAGCGGATTTGAACATCGAGCTGAACGCTCGAGCACGGGTCCCAGGTTTTCCCCACCGTTGACGCGATTTCGGACCAGGCGTAACTTTGCGACCAATCTCACTTTCCACACCAGAGGAGGCTCGAGCAATCAATGCTGACCAGACGCGGATTCTTACAGGCCAGCTTCTCGAGCGCCGCCCTGTTCGGACTCGCACCATTGCTGACTGCTTGCGGCGAACAGGGCGAACCAAAAAAACTTTCGTTCCTGAATTGGCAAGATTACATCGCGGCAGACACGCTCGACGGCTTCACCAAAATCAGCGGCAATGAAGTTTCATACCAGACTTACGCCTCGAACGACGAACTCGCATTTCTGCTCAACCGTGGTTCCGGCGCTCGACGCGGCGGACGGCAAGGCCCGAGTTAGGACTTGATCGTGCCATCAAACAACACGCTCGAGAGTTTCAAAATTGCGGGATTGTTGCAGGCACTCAAACCGGACAAAATCACCTGCCTCGAGAATTTGCGACCGGATGTTTTGAACGCGGCCTTCAATCCGGGCAATGTGTACTCGGTTCCGTGGGCGACCGGCACAACCGGGATTGGCTACGACAGCGACGTGATCAAAACACCACCCGATTGGTCCGTATTCGCCAACCCCGCCTACAAAGGCCAATTGACGATCCTGAATGAGGCTCGAGAGACCCTGGCGCTGATTTTGATCGACCGCAGCCCGAACGCTCGAGAACAGGCAGACCTCGACCGTGCCGCCGAAGTGCTGATTCAACTGAAGTCGAACCTTCAAGCCTTCAATTCCAAAACGTACTTACGCGAGCTCGCCGCTGGGAAACTGGTCGCGTGTCAAGCATTCTCGAGCGATTTATTGATTGCGCAACAACAGCGCCAAAGTTTGCGTTTCGTATTGCCAGTGCAGGGGGCAACGCGCTGGATCGACAGTCTTGTGATTCCAAAAGATGCCGCCCGACCCGGACGCGCCCACGAATTCATATCGTATTTTTTGCGCCCCGATGTTTCTGCCGGAGTCTCGAGCGCCGCGAAGGTGGACACCGGAATGCGCAGGCGTTTGAACGTCTTGCACCAGAGATTCGCAACAACCTGACGATCTTTCCAACATCCGATGTCCTGAAGAAAATTTCATTCCTCGAGAATTTGGGTGACGACCAATAGAAATTTGACGCGGCCTGGAAGCGCGTCAAAGACGCTCGGGTCTGAATTCACTCCCGGTCGGGAACGCTCGCCCCGGCAAACGTCGCCATCTCAGTTAGGGTTCGCGCCGCTGCCTCGAGCACCGGAAACGCCAGCAGAGCGCCGGTCCCTTCGCCCAATCGCAAGCCGTAATCGAACAACGGCTCGAGTTTCAAATGCCGCAACTGTGCAATGTGCCCCGGTTCCTGCGAGACGTGCGAAGCGGTCATGAAGGCCACAGATTTCGGCTCGAGTTGCGCGGCAACCACCGCCGCCGCTCCAGCAATAAATCCGTCAATCACAATTGGCACTTTTGAGGCAGCGCACTCAAGCATGATGCCAGCCATCGCCGCAATCTCGAGTCCACCAATTTCGGCGAGGACCTCGAGCTCATCCTTCGGTTCGAGTTTGTGAAGTCGTTCAAGCGCAAGTTCGATGGCTCGAACCTTCTTCTCGAGCGTGGCATCGTCTGCACCAGTTCCACGACCCGTCACGACTCGAGGCTCGAGACCCGTGAACCAGGCGGTCAACGCAGCGCTCGGCGTGGTATTGCCAATGCCCATGTCACCGGCAGCAAGCAAGTTCGCTCCATCATGAATCGCTTGAGAGGTCGCATTCGCACCCGCAAGAATGGCTCGAATTGCTTCATCTCGAGTCATCGCAGATGCTCGCACGATGTTTCCTGAGCCGCGTCGAACCTTGTTTGAAATCAAACTTGGATGTTCAGGCAAGTCAGCATTCACACCAACATCAAGCACAAAGACTCGAGCATCAACCACACCAGCAATCGCATTGACTGCCGCCCCGCCATTCAAGAAATTCATGACCATCGCGGGCGTGACCTCACTCGGGTAGGCGCTGACACCTTCGAGCGTCACACCATGATCTCCGGCGCAAACGATCACGGCTTTTCCATTCACGCGAGGAAACTCCGTGCCAAAAATGCCTGACAGCCAAACGCTGATTTCCTCGAGCCTGCCGAGCGATCCGGTCGGTTTGGTCAGTTGCGCCTGTCGTTCGAGTGCTCGGGACCGTGCCGTTTGATCGGGTTCACCAATTCGGGCGAGGAGCATCTGAAGTTCATCAATCATTTCAACCTCATGGGGATTCCAGCGACGATCAAAAAGGCTTGCGTGGAGGCTCGGGCCACAAGTTGATTCGCCCGCCCGAGCACGTCCCGGAATTGACGACCGAGCGGATACTCGGGAACGAGACCCATGCCAACCTCGTTTGAAACGACGATCAATGTTTGGGTTCTGACCTCGAGAAGTTGGCGAACTCGCTCGAGAATCACTTCTTCAAGTCCATCAAGAAGCAAGTTCGAGACGAACAAACTCAGGCAATCGAGCAAAACAACTCGAGATTTGAGATCGGACAGAAAGATTTCTCGAGGCGCTTCAATTGTTTTCCAGGCTTTCGGACGCTCGAGTTGATGCCGTGCAATTCGGTCCGTCATCTCGTCATCGCTTCGCTCGGCGGTCGCCACACACGTCACGTCATCGCCGCCAAGTTCTCGCGCCATCTCGAGCGCAAAGGATGACTTTCCACTGCGAGCGCCACCGGTTACGAAAATCAATTCAATCATCGGCACTCGAGTCGAACCGATTGCGTTCAGGCAAGTCCTGCCCAGCCTGCAAGGCTCGAGCGATGTCCATCACCTGTGGGTGATCGAGTTGGGCGTACCAAGCCTGCTCGAGTTTTCCATCACGCTCGAAGTAACACGCGACGCTCGGCCCAAACTGACACGCGCCCAAGCAACCGGATTCGGTCAGGCGAAGATTTCCACCCAGTTTGTAGTACACCAATTTTTCCGTCTCGAGCGATTGCCAGACGGCGCGGAACAAAAACCTCGAGCCAGCCTCAGAACAACTCGAGCCGGTACAGATCATCAGGTGTGCTTTGGTTTTGAAAAACACTGGTTTCAAGTGAGCCCCACAATCAATACTGTGACTTCGGTGATTTCGACAATCGCGCCGTAAATGTCGCCGCTGATACCACCGCCCAATCGGCGCGAGGCGAACCAAGCGACCAGCAAACTCGAGATCAATGCGGCGATGGCGGGTTTTGGCGCGAGGACGATGGCTGGCGCGGCGATCAGCAAACCAATCGGCCAATTGCCTTCCCTGGCTCGAGCACCGAGGCTTTCACTGCGGGCGGCGGGAAAGAGATTCATTGGTGCGAGCAGCGCGGCTCGAGCAAGAACGGGAGCAACCAGGATTACGAGAAAATCTGGCCTCGAGTCGAGCGCACTCCATTTGGTCAAAAGGTGAATCACACCGACGCCCAAACCGAACGCGCCCATGTGCACGTCGGACAGAATCTCGAGACGTTTGGCGGGCGATTTCGCAGCGAGAAGTGCATCACCAGAATCGACCAGTCCATCGAAATGCAACATGCCTGTCAAGCCGAGCCACGCGGCAACCACGAGCGCCGCGGCCACACCATGAGGCAGGCTCGAGGTCAACCAAACGACCATACAGAGAATGATGCCGAGCGTCCAGCCCACAGCGGGATAGAAACCTGAGGCTCGAGCGAACTCTCCATCTTTGACTTCGCCGACGTGTGGAAATGGAAGTGTGGTCAAGAAAGTGTGGGCGAGATGCAAACTGCGAATCATGCTCGAGTCACCACGACAACTCGACCATCGCTGGCACTTAAGGTCTCGAGCCTGACACCGTAAACACGCTCAAGCAAGTCTTCGCGTAAGACCTCGGGTGGCGCGGCATCGGCGATGATTCGACCCGATTGCAGCAGGACGCAACGGTCGGCGAAAGCGGCCAGATTCAGGTCATGCACCACCATGACCACGCCAAGTCCAGCACGGGTCTCGAGCCGCAAGAGTTTCATCAGGTCGTGTTGATGCGCCAGATCGAGGTGATTGGTCGGTTCGTCGAGCAACAAGATTTGCGGTTCTTGTGCCAGGGCTCGGGCGAGCGCGACCCGTTGCCGTTCGCCGCCAGAAAGCGATCCGACAGAACGCTCCGCGAACCCGAACATGTCGGTGCGACGCATGGCGCGTTCGACGGCTTCACGGTCTTGCGTGGTCTCTCGAGCCCAGAATCCTTGGAATGGCATTCGGCCCAAACGCACAATTTGCAGCACTGAAAACTCTTCGGGCAGCACTTCAGTTTGCGAGAGATAGGCGATGCGTTGGGCTCGAGGTTCAGGGGCGATGACGTGACCAGATTGTGGTCTCAGCACTCCCGCAAGGATTTTCAGCAGGGTGGTTTTTCCGGCACCGTTCGGTCCGAGGAGCGCGACGGTCTCCCCTGTCTGCACCTGCAAGTTGACGCACTCGATCACAGGTTTCAAGCCGTACTTGAACGAAACTTGTCGGGCCTCCAGATTCATGATTTGCGCCTGAGCAACCACAAAAAGAATGGACCGCCGAGCATGGTGGTGAGGATTCCAACCGGCAATTCTTGTGGTCGAATCAACACTCGAGCGCCAAGGTCTGAGAGCACGAGCAATGCGGCTCCAGCCAATGCGCTCGAGGGGATCAAGGTTCGATGTGCTGGTCCACCGAGGCGACGCATGACGTGCGGTGCGATCAGCCCGACGAAGCCGATGATTCCAGCGTAACTGACGGCGGCAGCGGTGGCAAGGCTTGCGGCAACCACCACAAACAGTTTGATTCGTTCAACGCGAATGCCGAGTGTGCTGGCGGTGTCGTCTCCGAGTTGCATGGCATCAAGCGACCTCGAGAAAATCCACAGTGCGATCATTCCAAACACGGCGTAGGGAAGCACCGCAAGCACTTCAGACCATCCCGCGAGCGCAAGGTTTCCCAACGTCCACGAGAACACAGCCCGCATCCGATCCGCGTCGTGCATTTGAATGAAGGTGGTGATGGCAGTCAGCATTGCGCCAACAATCACGCCCGACAAGACAAGGCTCGAGTTGGATTTGTGACCCATGCTCGAGAGCCACAAGGTCAGCATGACCGCACCGAACGCCCCAAGAAACGCAAACAGCGGCACAAGGCTCGAGGTGCTTGAGAACATGCCGGTGGCGAAGGCGAGGGCTTGCGTTCCGGTGGCGAAGATGGCGACGGTGGCTCCGAAAGCCGCACCGCTGGCAGTGCCCATCAGGTATGGATCGGCGAGCGGGTTGCGAAACAAACCTTGCATGGCCGCACCCGCCGCTGCGAGGGTCGCACCAACCAGTGCGCCAAAAATCACTCGGGGGAGACGAACATTCCAGACAATCGCCTCGAGTCCTTGTAGGCCCGCAGAGTGACCGGTGATGCCTTTCCAGGCCGCCTCGAGCGTCGTTGCAATCGGAATATCGAGCGTGCCATTGGTGCTCGCCAACCACGCCACCAGCAGCAACACGATCACAGAACCGAGCATAGCGCGAAGCTCCCTCGAGATCACGGTTCGGGTTCGTCTGCTGGGCGCGGCCTCGATCATCATGGTTTACCGGAACAATCCTGGGTGCAGAATCTTGGCGAGCACCCGCAAACCTTGCGCGAGTCGTGGTCCGGGCCTCGAAACGAGATTGTCCTGCTCTGGCGTGAGTTGATAAACGCGGTTATTCACCAATGCCGGAATGTTCGCCCATCCGGGCCGTTTGAGTGCGTCGGCTTGAGATGTGCCGATGATGCAACTCGGGTTGGCGTTGACCACCAATTCTGGGCTGATCTTCGGGAAGTCACCGAGTTCTTTGGGGATGATGTTCGCGCCGCCCGCTTTGGCGATCAACACACCCAGAAAGCTGTTTGGGCCAACGGTGTACGGTGTCGGATCAATTTCGTAATAGACCGAAACTTTTTTGACGGCTTTGGTGACAATTTCGATCTCGCGGATGTCGGCCTTCATTTTGGCGTTCAAGCTTGCAGCGCTCGCCTCACGGTTGAGGATCTTACCCATGACCGTGATCGTCTTGAAGACATCGTCGAAGGTTTGCGCACTGCCCGCCCAAACGGTGATGCCAGCCTTCTCGAGTTTCGGTGTCAACTCGCCGTACTCGGAGGCAAGCACCAAGTCGGGTTTGAGCGCGAGAATTGCCTCAATGTTTGGGTTGTACAGGTCTCCAACCTTTGGCAACTCGAGGACTTGTGCCGGAAAGTCGCTGTACGCATCCCGGCCAACCATGCTCGAGCCTGCACCCAGTGCGTAGACGGTTTCAGTGTGTGATGGCAAGAGGGCGATGATGCGTTTCGGTTCGGCTTTGATGGTGACATTGCGATTCAGGTCGTCTTTGATCGTCAACGGATACGAGGTGGCGAAAGCTGGCGCAACGAGCATGAAGCTCGAGATCAAAACAAGCAGTATTTTTTTCAAGGGAACTCCTGTGCAGTGTGAGACGGTACGAAAAACGAGAAGCCCTCACACGAAATCTCGAGTGAGGTCAGCACCGGTTTAAGTGAATTTATCCATGAGTCCGAGCCCCTTTCATCGAGAGGTGTCACCCAAACGGGTGACTTTTCCTGGCGGGCATTCGGGCTCAGACACGAAAAACCTGTCTATACCGTTGCGGAACAGCGTCGGGATTTCACCGATCTTCCCCGCTTTAAGCTCGGTCTACTCGACTCGAGCACCAGGACCGGCATGAGGCTACACCCGTGAGCTGGTCGGGTCAAATGGGAACGGTTCGGTTTGGAGTTGGATCAAAGGATTGAGCCTCGAGATTCGGAGCACTAGATTCGAGCCGAAAAATTCGGGACGAAAAGAATCGTTGACAATATCCGAGTGGTTCAGTAGGATTTGCCAAGAATCAATTCCGAGTAAATTGATCGGGATTAACCTTTCGGAGGACTTATGCGCAATTCATTCAAAATCATCCTCGCCTCGAGCACCGCACTGCTCGCCGCCATTGCCGCAAGCCTCAGCACTGCTCAAACCTCGAGCATCACCGTGTACGCTGGACGCAGCGAGCCGCTGGTCGAACCGCTCGTGCAGGCATTCGAGAAGGACACAGGCATCAAAGTCAACGTGCGTTACGGAACCGACGCAGCCCTCTACGCCGCCCTATCCGAGGAGGGATCGAAATCGCCCGCCGATGTCTTCTGGGCGAACACCTCCGGCGCATTGGTGAACGCCAGTCAAAAGGGATTCTTCAACAAACTGCCTGCCACCACCTTGAAGCGAGCGCTCGAGTTTGTGCCAAAATCTGGAACTTGGACTCCGCTCTCCGTGCGCTTTCGTGTGCTCGCCTTTAATCCCAAAAAAGTCACGGATGCCGCACTGCCCGCAAGCGTGCTCGAGCTGCCGAGCCTGAGCAAATTCAAAGGTCGCATCGGTTGGACACCGACGTACTCGAGCTTTCAAGATTTCGTGACCGCATTGCGCATCACGCATGGTGAGGCGAAGGCAAAAAGCTGGCTTGAGGGCATGAAGAAACTCGAGCCGAAAGCGTACACCAGCAACTCGACCATGCTCGAGTCAATGCTGGCAGGCGAAATCGATGTTGCCTTGACCAACCATTACTACGTGCAACGCATTGTCGCTGGGGCCGCCGAGGGCGAATTTGAAAGCAAGGGATTGGCCGCCGAGGAAAAACCGAAAACTGGCAAAGGCAACGTGATCGGCGCACATTTCTTCAAGGCCGGCGATACTGGCAACCTCGAGTTGGTCACAGGCGCGGCGATCCTGAAAACCTCGAAACAGGTGGCGAATTCGCAGAAATTTATTGACTTCCTGCTGTCCGCAAAAGCGCAACAACTTGGCGCAACCAGCATCCTTGAGTATCCGGTCGTTGGCGGATTCCCACTGCCGAAATCACTGGGACCATTGAGTGATGCGCTCAAACGCAGTCCGAAGATTGATTTTGAAAAACTCTCCGACCTCGAGGGTTCGTTGAAACTCTTGCGTTCGGTTGGGTTGCTGTAACGCGAGTTTGTGGATGCTCATTGCAACTCAATAGTCTGGAACATTTCAGGCGGCCTTCACCCCGAGATTTAGGGCGTTTTCTACCAACGCCAAGCATTTATCCAAACTCAACTCAACCGGTAACAAGCGAATAATTCGATCCGCAAACAACTCGTTGTACGCACGACGCTTCTTGACCCTACACCAGCACCTGACGGGCTTGGGTCGCTTCGAATCTTCCATGCTGAACACGAAATCTGTCACGTCACCCTCGAACGCCAGAAGCTGTTGTGCTCGAGCCAAACTCACCACCAAAAAACTCGCATTCCAAGCAAACTCGAGTGCCTGTTCCGACCTTGATTGCGAATCCATCAACCCAGCGAACTGCTTCGAGTCCCTGAATGGGAATTCCATCTCAAATCGAGCCCGATAGCATTCGATGACCTCCAACGCAGGCATCTCGAGGTTTGTGCTGAATAGCACTTCGCGTCTGATTTGACCCTTGAATTGCCAAAGAATGCAAACCGCCCGCACATCCCGTTTCAACGCTGGCGCATACACAAGGCTCGAGTACACGATTTGTTGCTCATTTCTTGACCTCACACCAGCACCTATCGGGCTTGGGTCGCCGCTCGAGACCAGATTCCATTTCGAGAAATTCTTCCAGTTCTTGCCCCTACAGCAGCACCTAACGGACTTGGGGCGCTCCACCTTCCCATCAAATTGCTTTGGACACCCAGGCTTACCCGTGCGAGGCCCGGTGTACTTGTATTTGAGGTTCGCATCGACTCGAAGCTTGCCAACGAATGCAAATCCTGCACGGATCACACCTTCTACAAAGGTGATTTTGGAGTAGTACGCATCACCCACCACGCATTGGACTTGCGCACGCAAGTACGCTGGGAGCGTGCCAAGCACATCCTGAACATGACCAACGTAATGATCGACTCGAGATGTTCCAGCAGGTAGCACGCTCGGAGTTTGCAGCGCGTAAACCGGAATCGCTTCTTGACCCTGAAGGCAGCGTGTTGAAAAGTCAAGATTTTGGGTTCTTCGCCACTTTTGGTGCAAGCTTGAGCGGCAATTCGATCGTGCAGTACAACTTTTTAATCCTTGCGTTATATTCAAAGTCGCACAGGATTTTGAAACACCTCCTTTACCCAAGGGATGCTGTTTTGAACACGCTCAAGTTCATTCGACCAGAAACCACCTGCACCAAAAGTAAAGAAGAACCTTTTGTGGACGGGCAGTTCAGAGTTTGAAACCGCTCCTCAAACATCACCGGTGACAAGAAGCCAAGACTCGAGTACCGACGCTCACGGTTGTACCAAACCTCAATCCATTCAAAAATGATCGCTCGAGTTTCGGCTCGAGATCCAACGGCATGCTCGAGATCCAACTCGCACTTGAGCGAAGCGAAAAAGCTCTCCACCACAGCATTGTCCCAACAATCTCCTTTTCCACTCATGCTCTGCACCGCCTCGAGCCGAGCAAGTGCCCGTTGGAAATCAAATGCCGCGTACTGCACACCACGATCACTGTGATGCAGCAGTCCAGCAGCCGGGTTTCTCGAGTTCGTCACGTGCATACATGC
>JANOWZ010000029.1:0-8271 GCA_031418155.1 Deinococcales bacterium | reverse complement strand
CACGCCGAGCAAGCCCAGTCCCAGTCCAATCCAGGCCCGCAATGGAATTTTCTCGAGCCCCATCGCGGCGGACAGGGCCACCGTCACCAATGGTGAGGCCGTGGTGATCAGCGATCCGAGCGCCGCGCCCGCCAGGTGCGTACCTTGAAACTGTGCGGTGATTGAGAGCGCGTTGCCGATCAAACCCATCGCCAGCACGCGGCCCCAAATCTCGCGCGGCAAACGCCAGTTTTGCCCACGCACGATCAGCAAACCCAGAATGAACAAACTCGAGACCGCCATGCGAATGCAAACGAGTGTGATCGGTGGAATGACTTCGAGCACCACGCGGGAGATCGCGTACATGCCGCCCCAGATGGCGCTGGCGAGCGTGGCGGCGATCACGCCTTGGGTGATGGTGTTGGAACGAAGCGTGGCTTGCATGGTTCGAGTTTAACGGGTTCTGGTATTCGTTCTGAGCATCACGGACTCAAAACAAAACTGGTCTCGAGGTTTGCTCGAGACCAGCAGGATGATTCAAGTTTCTGTGGGCTTTAGAAGAGCGCTTTGAGTTTGAACTGTTGATTGGAGTTTCCGGTGCATGTGCTTTGCTGCAATTGAATGTCTGCGGTCGAGGAGCTTGCGACATCCAAGCATTTACCGCTGTGCAAGACAACCAATTTATAGCCGCTGCCGGAAGCTTGAATGGTCCATTTCTGATCGATGTACGTGCCGTCATCCCATTGGATTGTTTTGGCTCCGTTGGCCATGTTGCTCTGACCAATCGACAGCAGTTTGCCCGAATGCATGGCTTTGAGTTTGTACAGGCCAGCGCCAAGTGATTCGATCTGCCATTTCTGACTGTTCCCCGTGCCGCAAGTGGTTTGTTGAATTGCGGCGTTGCTGACTGTTGAGCTGCCCAGGACCTCCAAGCACTTGCCGGAAATGACGTTCGTGACCTGGTAGACACCGGCTTGAATATCGGTGGGGGCTATCCAACCGGGCAGGCTGCGAACATAGTTCTCGAGGTGCAAGCGTCCGCGTATGTAGCCGGAAAGATTGAGCGATGTCGGCCAATCTTGAGCGTTCCATAAGAATGGGGTGTTCGTGGCGGGGTCACGGATGACGAACTTGCGCTTGTTTGGATCGGGTGTCTCTGACATGGCCAGTGCGATTGAGCCGCTGACAATGGGGGTTGCAAAAGAGGTGCCAGTGAAGTTCGCGGACCTGTTGCTGGGATAGGCGCTCCAGATGTTCTCGCCGGGGGCGAAGCTGTAGACGCTATCACCGTAACTCGAGAAGCTGGATTTTTGATCGTTGGTGTTGACGCTGCCGACCCCGATGGTCATTTGATAGGTGCTTGAAGACCAGGAGAACAGCGCGGGCGAATCAAGGTTGTTGAGCTGTCCGTTGTTGCCCGCTGCGGCCACGATGCGCACGCCCTGACTGTTGGCCCAGGTGCAAATGTCCATCAACGATTGGTCATATCCGCCCGTGCCCAAGGACAGGTTGATGATGTTGGCACCGTTGTTCACCGCCCGTCCAATGGCTGCCACGACATCAGAGGTGTTGGCAGTTCCGTCTGGGCGCAAGACGCGAATCGGCAAGATTTTGGCTCGAGGTGCGACTTGCAAGATGATGCCTGCGACGGCGGTGCCGTGACCGTAACCGTTGCCGCCCGATTCGTCTTGCGGCGTGGCATCGTTACCGACATAATCCCAGAATTCAGTGCTGGCTGAAAGTTTGCCTGCAAAGATTGGGTGTTGCAAATCGATACCGCTGTCGATCACGGCGACTTTGATGCCACCACCGAAGTTTCTCGAGAGCCGGTGCGCCTCGTAAAGTTTGATTTGGTTCCAGGTGGTTTGATTTTCGATGGGCAATGCGGGTACGACCGTGCCTGATCCCCAGGAGGTTGAACCGCTGCCCCAGGAAGTTGAACCGCTGCTCCAAGAAGTTGAACCGCTGCCCCAGGTGTTCCAGCCACTGCTCCAACTGGTCGAACCGCTGCTCCAGGCACCCGTGCCATCGCCCCAACTGGTGGTGCCGTCCAGTTGCACCTCGCCCGCCGGTTTTGGTTCTGGCGCGAGTGCTTCGGCGTTTTTGCTGACGGTTTTGACGGCGGGATCGTTGCTGGGTGGGGCTGTGTTGGTGTGAAGCATGGCGAAGCCTGATTTGGCATCAAAGACGAGTGTGGTGCCAGCGTAGCGTTTTTCGAGGGTGGCCTGGCTGCTGCCGTCGGTGACGTTGAGGGTCACGAGGTAGCCTTCGGGTTTGCTGCTGGGGTTTGAAGGGACCTGGCTCAGATTCCCGCATCCTGCGAGGGTGATGATTCCAAGAATTGCGAGTATGCGAAAACGCTTGAACATAGGACTCCTCCGTTAAGGACTTGTGAGACTTTTGCTCACGGGCAGAGTCTCGCAGATAAATAATGAAAGATTTCTTACAGGCTCATTTTTTCAGGTGTTGGCGCGTAAGAACACCTTGGCAGGGCAAAGGCTTACCATTCATGTCATTTGGACTGCATCCGATTGCTGTCGCAACACTTCATACTTTGAACCTGAGCAGCAAAGCTGAATTAAGCTGAATGCCCGTAAACCAACTGAACCGACCCAACCCTGGAGGAAGACATGAAGATCGCAGCAGATGTGACCGCCCTCGTCGGTAACACCCCACTCGTGAAATTGGGCAAGATCGGCGCAGGACTGCCCGGAGAGGTCATCGCCAAACTCGAGAGCATGAACCCGCTCGTGAGCGTTAAAGACCGCATCGCTCGGGCCATGATTGACGATGCCGAAAGAGCGGGCCGCATCACCCCAGGCAAGACCACACTTGTCGAACCAACCAGCGGCAACACCGGCATCGGCCTCGCGTTCGTTGCGGCGCAACGCGGTTACAAACTGATCCTGACCATGCCCGAAACCATGAGTTTAGAGCGGCGCATCGTGCTGCTTTCTTTGGGCGCAAAACTCGAGATCACGCCGGCGGCGGGTCGAATCGGAGCCTCGATCAGACGCGCCGAACAACTCTTAACCGAAATCCCAGATTCGGTGATGCTCGATCAATTTGGCAATCCGAGCAACCCGAAAATCCATTTTGAAACCACCGGTCCAGAAATCTGGCGCGACAGTGACGGCAAAGTGGACGCACTCGTCTCCGGTGTCGGCACGGGCGGTACGATCACCGGCACGGGCCGGTTTCTGAAAGCCCAGAACCCAAACGTGCGCATCGTCGCTGTTGAACCCTCTGAGAGCGCTGTGCTCTCCGGCGGTCAACCCGGAGCCCACAAAATCCAAGGCATCGGCACTGGATTCGTGCCTGCAGTGCTCGAGGTTGGCTTGCTCGACGAGGTGATGCAAGTCTCCAGCGATGAGGCACTCGTCATGGCGCGACGCTTGCCGCTCGAGGAAGGACTGCTGGTCGGCATCAGTGCCGGGGCCGCCGTTCACGCCGCGTTGCAACTGGCCGCACGACCTGAAATGGCGGGCAAACGCATCGTCGTGATCATCCCATCCTACGGCGAGCGTTACATCTCGAGCGCACTGTTTGAACCGTACCGTGATGCGGCACAGAACATGCAGGTCACGCAGGTCTAAGGGCAGGGAAAAGGTGAAAAGTAAAAGAGGAAAGTAAATTCAAAGGCTCGAGTAAATCAGACTCGGGCTTTTTTGATCTCAAGCCATGATCGATCCGAAAGCACGTTAATATCCTGCATGGCTCAACAACCCGAAAAAATCATCATCGATTGCGACCCCGGACATGACGACGCGATTGCAATCATGCTTGCGCTCGCCAGTCCAGAACTCGAGGTGCTGGGCATCACCGTCACGTATGGCAATGTCGGGCTCGAGAACACAACCCGCAACGCACTGGTGATGCGTGAACTGTGTAGCACAAACCTTCCGGGTGGCTCGAGCGTGCCGATTTTTGCCGGTGCGAGTGCGCCACTGGTGCGTGACCGAATCAGTGCCGAAAGCGTTCACGGCACCAGTGGACTCGAAGGACCAGATTTGCCCGAACCTCGCGCTGGACTCGAGGAGATGCGGGCCGCAGAATTCATCATTCAATCGGTGCTCGAGTTTCCGGGAAAGGTCACGCTCGCGCCAGTTGGACCACTCACCAACATTGCGCTCGCCATGCACCTCGAGCCGAGCATTGTTGCCAAAATCAAACGCATCGTTCTGATGGGCGGCAGCACCGACATTGGCAATTGGACGCCCGCCGCCGAGTTCAATATCTTGTGCGATCCGCACGCCGCCAGCATCGTTTTCTCGAGCGGCGTGCCATTAACGATGTTTGGACTGAACCTGACGCATCAGGTGCTCGCCACGCCAGAACGCGCCGAACGCATCCGCGCCCTCGGCACTCGAGTCTCGCATTTCACCGCCGAACTGCTCGAGTTTTTTAAACTCGCATACCAACGCCGTTATGATTTCGCCGGGCCAGCTTTGCACGATCCTTGCGTGATCGCGTACCTGCTCGAGCCGGGATTGTTCAAAGTTAAATCCATGCACGTTGAGGTCGATTGCAGCGATGGTCCAAGTTTTGGCCGAACCGTCTGCGATGTCTGGGGCGTGACCGGCAAGCCCGCAAATTGCGATGTGGCGCTTGAAGCGAATGCGCCAGGATTTTTTGAATTGCTGACTGCAAGACTTGCACGCTACGCATGACGAGACTCACCCGCTACTCGTGACGTGATCCGGTCTCGTCATTTTGAGATCAGTCATCTTTGGGTTTGACTACAAATTCTGCGCTGACCACAGCCGCAATCTCTCGAGAGGCTTTGAACTCCGTGCCCAAATCCACCGATCCACCTTTGGGAACTCGAGCGCGTTCCATCAGCATGAAATCCTGAGCGTGCAAGACCACATCGCTGATATCGGGCAACTCGAGTGAATCGCTGGCGGCACGAATTCCAACCACAACGTACTGAATCGCAGCCGCCATCGTGCTCGCTTTGCGGTGCGCCTTGGCCATCGCTTTGCTCGAGAGTTCAAGTGCAATTTCCTCATCGTCAAAAACCCATTCGATCCGTTCGAGTTCGGCATGACGCACATTCGCAACCGCGCCGAGCAAATCTCCGATCACAGCAATGTCTCGAGCGTGGACAATCAATTTGAACGTGACCTTCGTGCCTTTGGCCAGCAAGCCCTGATTGAGTTTCGCCTGCACGCCTTCAACGCTGACATCTTCATCGCTGATGCCGAAGGTTTTGAGTGCCGTCACCAATTCGCGGACTTCACGAGAGCGTTGCGTGACGGCGTTGCCCATCACAAACGTTTCGCCCTCGATGCGCAAATGCAGTTTGGCACTGACCGCTGGGACGTGTGTGCTTTCTCGAGCCGTGACGCGCAATAGGCCGTGATCCATGTGTTCATGTTACGAGATCAAGCTCGAATTGGTTGCGAACTATTGGCTCGAGATCAATTGCTCTGTTGGCATACTCACCAAGCTGCGAGCACCCAAGTACAACGCGAATCCGAGCGGCCCGAACATCAGGATCAGGAACAGAATCGGGGCCATGACCAGCGGGTGAATGTTGCGCTCGAGCGAATCCAAATACGCCCAACGTCCAACGAACAAATCGAAGGCCAGAAAGTGAACCCACGTGATCGTCGCGCCCGCGCTCGAGCCGAGCAGTGTTTGAATCGTCTCGAGTTTCGGATTGGCGAGCGTGGGAAAACTCGAGGCGATGTTTGGGAAGACGAGCACGATGTAGAGAATCGCGGCGGGCAGAATCAAGAATGGCGATCCGATGATCTTGCGCGTCCAAGAATGGCGTGGTGTGAGGATCATCAGCAACCAGAACGGAATCGAAGTCAGGCTCGAGAGTGAAAAAATGGTGTCCATCGGCTTCTCCTTTCGTGCTCAATCGGGTGGATGCGCTTCAAACTGGTTGTAGGTTGGCTTGAGGGTTTCGTTGCCGATCCGCAAACCAGGCGATTGTCTGTTCGAGCGCGACCTCGAGCGGCGTGTGAATGTCCGAAAATTGCGCCACGAACTGGCTCGAGTCCACGGTGTACGGTTTGTCAAATTGGTACATCATTTCGTTGACCTCACGCAAGATTGGCACGAACAAGCCCAAGCCGCGCAGCATCAGCGCGTTCATGCTTTGAATGCGCAACGGCTGACCGACCATTCTGGCGGCAACCTCGAGCACTTCGCGCCGAGTTTGGGTTGGGGCATTCGGCACGTGCCAGGCGCGACCAAACGCCTGATCGTGATCAGCGATCATGACCATGGCTCGGCCAAAATCTTCGATGAACGTCAGGGTGTGTGGCATGTCTGGATTGCCAACAAGTTGCACGGCTTTCCCGGCCAGCAACGCTGGGAACACGCGACTTCCAAGTTGTGATTGGTCCCCCGCATACGGGCCGAAGAAATCTGAACCTCGAGCGAACGTGACTTGAGCGCGTCCAGAACGGTGCGCCTCGAGCATGCTTTCGACCACGCGAATCCGGGCACGGCCTTTGCGGGTGGTGCTCGAGTGCGGCAAGTTTTCGTGGATGCCAGTACCTGCTTGATCGTAGACGTAGAGGTTGTCACCAATCACCAGTTTGGCCTTGCTCGAGGTTGCCGCCTGAAGAATGTTGCTCCACAGGACGGGCATTTGCGTTTCCCATGCCTGACCGGTGTAGGCCGTGCCAACACAGTTGAAGATCACGCTCGCATCACGGCTGGCTTGGATGGCGCTCTCGAGGTTGGATGCGTCGGCTGCAACGATTTCGACGTTTTTGGGAGCCTGCTCGAGCGTGCCGCTGCGGTTGATCATGCGCACGTGTTCGCCACGTTTGACGAGTTCGTTCATGGTGGCGCGTCCGAGTGGACCGGTTCCGAAGACGACGGCAAGATTGTTCACGATGGACTCCTTGTTGGACTGGAAAAAGATTGGGCGGAATTTCGGCGGGTGATTCGAAGTGAACTTGTGTGCAGAGCAAATTGCGAAAATCAGGCGATCACTTTTCTTGTCGTTCGTGCGTGTGCAATCACGATCAGGCTCGAGACGAGGGCCATGGCGGCGATCCCGACGAATGCCGTGATGGTCGTGGTGTCCGGCGCGATGATGCTTTGCCCGCGCAATGCCTGCCAGGTCACGAGCGCCACCAATCCCAAGTACGAGACGGACGCGATCAGCAGTAGTCCAATTCGGTGTCCTTCGAGCAGCCAACGTTCGCGGCGTCCTGCCAGGAAAATGCCCAAGAGCGGAATCAATTGCAGCGCGTGAATGCCAATGAAATGTCCGATGCGCAGGTCGCCATGTACCGTGCTCCAACCGACCAAAGGCAGGCCGGGACCGTTGTCTGGGGTCAGGCTCGAGGAACCAACGGTGTGAGCGCCGATCAGGGCGAGTTGTTGTCCGGCTTGCAACGCCTCGAGTTGGGCTGGGGTGGGTCCAGGCATCAGGTTGCCCTGCAACAGCCCAAGTGCTGTAACGATCATGCCGAGCCGAACCGCCCAGGCGAGGACGGGTGTGGTGTTGATGCCGCGCCAAACGTTGATGCTCAGGACGATGAAGCAGCCGAGCATGGTGAAAATCCCGATGCCCATGATGCTCCAAAGCGTCGCGTTCAAGGGGCTGGAGATGTTGTAGTGCATCGGTTCGGCTCGAGCGCCCTGCACGACCAACAGGACCAACTCGACGACCAGAATCCAGCCGACAGCATTCGCGGCAATGTTGGCGATGCGACGGGCGCGACCTTCAACCAGCGTAATCGCCCAGAGCAGCGTCGCGCCGTAGAGCAGCGTCGAGACCGAGAACTTGAAGGTTTTGACCCAGGTCGGTGTGCCCAGAATGGCCGTTGTGCGTGGGTCAATGATCAGTCCGAGGATGCTTGAGATCACCAGGATCAGGCTGAAGATGCTCAGGGCAGTCAGGCCGGGGTTGATCTTCCAGGCGCGTTGGATGGGTGTTTGGTTCGAGCTTGCGGGTATGGGGCTGGTCATGGTGATCTCCTTATCTAAACACTGTTTAGAATCTGAACATCGCTAAGATATGCTATGATCTAAGCAATGTCAAGTTCTAAGCTCGAGACCCCTTCGAAACCCATCGGCAAACCGTCCTCCAAATTGGACGCGAGACCCGAGCCGTACCACCACGGCAACCTGCGGGCCACACTGCTCGAGACCGCGCAAATCCTTGTCGGTGAGGTCGGCGTGGATGGCTTCAGCCTGCGCGAACTGGCCCGCCGTGCCAACGTCAGCCCAGCCGCGCCGTACCATCACTTCAAAGACAAAGCTGCGCTGATTCGTGCCCTCGCCAAAGAAAGCCAAGAACGCCTCGGGGTTGCATCA
>JANOWZ010000028.1:0-2303 GCA_031418155.1 Deinococcales bacterium | reverse complement strand
GATTTCGGCTTTGACGCCCTCGATCATTTCGTTGAACAGCGTGGTCGCCTCGAATTTGTATTCGATGAATGGGTCTTTTTGTCCGTGTGCCCGCAAGAAGATGCCTTGGCGCAGCACGTCCATGCCGTGCAGGTGTTCTTTCCAGTATTGATCCACGACTTGTAGCAGCACGAAGCGTTGAATTTGGCTCCAGAGTTCTGGTGGAAATTCTGCTTTGCGCACGTCGAACAGATCGGCGGTTTTCGAGAGCAGGTTTTTCTTGGCCTGTTCGACTTTCAGGTCACGCAAGGCTTCGTAATCGAAATCTTCAAAGCCGGGGATCGCATCGGTCAGGTTGGTGCGCAATTGCTCGAGGTTCCAATCGCCGGAATCGTTACCGGAGAGTTGCAGGGTGCCTTGCGCCTCGACAAAATCACCGATCATGCCCTCTAAAGTTTCTTCGACGGCGGAATCTTTGCCCAGCAGCATTTCGCGGCGTTGCGCGTAAATCACTTCGCGTTGTTTGCTCATGACGTTATCGAATTCCAGAAGTTGTTTGCGCACACCGAAGTTACGTTCCTCGACCCGTTTCTGGGCGCGTTCGATCGCGCTGGTGACCATTTGCGCTTCGATTGGCACCGTGTCATCCATGCCGAGTTTGTCGAGCATGCCGACCACGCGCTCATTGGCGAACAATCGCATCAGGTCATCCTCGAAGGAGACGTAATAGCGGCTCGAGCCTGGATCGCCTTGACGACCGGCACGACCGCGAAGTTGATTGTCAATCCGGCGCGATTCGTGACGTTCCGTGCCGATGATGTGCAATCCACCGAGGCCCCGAACTTTCTCGAAATCAACTTTGAACGCCTCGCGCACGCCGATGATTTCGTCAATCATGCCCGCGTCAATTTTTGGAATGTGCTCGAGCATTTTGGTGGCGTTCGTGCGGTCATCACGGATGCAGGCGGCCACGAACAATTCGGCGTAATCGTCGTAACGCGAGACACCCTTTTTCTCGAGCATGCCGTAAGCCGCAAATTCCACACTGCCACCGAGCTTAATATCCGTGCCGCGTCCCGCCATGTTCGTGCTGATTGTGACGCTGTTGCTGCGGCCCGCCTGCGCCACAATGTCGGCCTCACGGTCGAGGTGCTTGGCGTTCAAAACCTCGTGCTTGACGCCCTTGCGCAAGATTTGCAAGGTGCTGACTTCACGCTCGAGTTGCGCGAAATACTCGAGTGCATTTTTGGGCAGTTCCGCCTTCAACGGCTGGATTTTCTCGAGCGTCAACTCACCCGGATTTTTCAGAAGTTTGTTCGTTTCTTCGATGAAAGTTGCATCACCCTTGACGAGTTGCGCCGTCAGCTTGCCCGCCGTCGCCTCGATAAATTGCACGTAGCGGTTCGGTTCGGACAAGAGTTTTGATAGGAATTCGGATTTCTCGACGCTGATCGTGCCGACCAATACAGGTTGCCCGGTCACGGCGCGTTCGCAGATCTCCTCGATCACGGCTTTGAACTTGCCGATCTCGGAACGGTAGACGACATCTTGGGCATCCTTGCGCACGGTGGCCAGATTCGTTGGAATCACCAGCACATCCGTGCCATACAACTCCACAAACTCTTTCTCTTCGGTTTTCGCCGTGCCGGTCATGCCGGAAATCTTGCGGTACAGCTTGAAGAAATTCTGGTACGTGATCGTGGCCAGCGTCTGGCTTTCACCGGCAATCTTGACACCCTCTTTGGCCTCAATCGCTTGGTGCAGGCCCTCACCGTAACGTCGTCCGGGCATCGGGCGACCGGTGAACTCATCGACGATCACGACCTCGCCGGTATCCGTGACCAGGTAATCCTTGTCCTTGTGGTACATCTCAAACGCCCGAATCGCCTGGGTCAGCATGTGACCCAACTCGAGGTTTTCGCTGGTGAACAGGCCATCAATCGACAAGAGTTTCTCGGCCTTGGAGATGCCAGCCTCGGTCAGGTGAACCTGCTTGCCCTTCTCGTCAATCGTGTAATCGCCGGTCGGTTCGGTCCGGGTTTTGTCGCCGGGCACGACCGCCTCGCCCTTCTCGAGTTGCTGCGCCAATTTGGTCATGACGTAATAATTTGCCGGTGACTTCTCGGACTGACCGGAGATGATCAGTGGCGTGCGGGCCTCATCGATCAGGATCGAATCGACCTCGTCGATGATCGCAAAGTTCAATGGCGTCTCGGCCCGCAAGACGAGTTGATCGGCGGCGACGCTCATGTTGTCACGCAAGTAATCGAAACCCAACTCGGAGTTCGTGACATACGTGATGTCGCAACCATAGGCGACCTGAC
>JANOWZ010000027.1:0-24498 GCA_031418155.1 Deinococcales bacterium | reverse complement strand
GGCCCGTGTCGTTTCGAGGTAGCGAAAGTTCATGCCGATGCCGAGCAGGATGCCCGCACGTTCGGCGACATCCACGCAGGCTTTGGCGGTGGTGTAATCGAGGGCCAAGGGTTTTTCGCAGAGCACGGGGATGCGGCGTTCTGCGCAGGCGGTGATCTGCTCAAGGTGAACGTCTGGTGGTGTGGACAGCACGACCAAATCCGGTTTGAGGTCGAGTGCCGTGTTGAAGTCAAGCACGGGAAAGTTGAGTTGAGGAAGTTTTTCGCGCAGGATGCCAACGGATTGCGTGTTCGGGTCCACACCGGCAATCAATTGCGCACCGTGGTCTTCACTGATGACCCGAGCCCAGTGACGCCCACGGGTTCCCAAGCCGACCAGCACGACAGTACGGGTGTTCATCGCTTCACCTCGAGCGGTTTGAGGGAGTCGAGTATGCCTTCGGAGAGCGGCACCATGGGTTTCCAACCAAGTTCTTGTGTGATCTTGGTGCAATCGAGTGGACCGTGGCGTGGTGATGGACTGGGATGCCACTCGAGCAGACTGCTCAAAGCCACATCGGGTTGTGCCGCCCGAAACGCTGCGACAAGTGCGGGTCCGTTCACGGGTGGTCCGGCAACGTTGTACAGGTGCGTCTCGCCATCGTTGGGTCTCAAGGCGATCAACTCCAGCAGTCGGGCGAGGTCGTGGGTGTGCAGCCAGTTGTAGACATCGGTTGGCGCTCGAGGAAGCAAAACGTGTTCGCCAGTCTGAACCGCTTGCGAAATCAAATGAACGAGCGACGTTCTTGAGCGTGTTGCAGAAGCCTGCTCACCAGGTCCGTACATGGGTCCGAGGCGCAGCAACCAAACCGTCGTGCTCGAGGTTTTGCCGAGCGTGCAAACTTGCTCGGCCAGGAGTTTGGAGAGTCCGTAGGCGCTGGCGCTCGAGGTCAGGGCATGTTCGTCGATGGGTCCGTCTGTCGCTGCATACACACCAGAGGAACTGAACAACACGAAATGCTCGACACCCGAAATCCGTGCCGCCTCGAGTGCGTTGATGGTCCCACGCACATTGACTTCGATCAGGTCAAGTTCGTTCTCGAGTCGTGCCGTGGTGATGGCTGCCGCATGGATCAAGACTCGAGGTTGGGTCTCGAGGGCCATCTCGAGCATGGCGGAACGGTTCAGCACGTCGAGCACCCGAGGTGTGCCGCTCAGGTCACAGGCGATCACCTCGAGACCCGCTTGGCAAAGGTGCGTTGTAACCGCCCGCCCAACGAAACCGCCCGCTCCGGTCAGGAGCACCCGAGTTCGTGCTTGGCGGGCGGTTTCGCTCATGGTCGCACAAACTTTCCATCGCCGGGTTGCCCGAGCACCTGACCATCAGTAAAAACCGTTTTGCCGCCCACGATGGTCCTTTCGACACGGCCTTGAAAGGTTCGGCCATCGTAAAAGAAATCGTTGGCTCGGGCCTTGGTGAATTCCTGTTGTTTGTCCACCACCGTTTTCGCCTCGAGATCGACGAGGATCACATCGGCATCCGCGCCGGCCTGGATCACTCCCTTGCGTGGGTAAATCCCGAAGCGTTTTGCGCCGTTCGCGCCCATCAACTCCACCGCCCGCTCGAGCGTGATCTTGCCTTGAGCGGCGGCATCCAGGAGCATCGGCACGAGCATTTCGACGCCGGGTGCGCCGGGCGGTGCGGCCCAGATGTCGGTGCGGGCGCGTTCTTTTTCTTCGACGGTGAACGGCGAGTGGTCGGTGGTGACGCTCGAGAGCGTGCCATCGGTGATGCCCTGCCAGAGCGCTTTGATGTCGTCTTGCTGGCGCAGCGGCGGGTTGATCTTGGCGTAACTGCCATAACGCTCGAGTTCGGCTTCGGTGAACATCAGGTATTGCGGGCAGGTTTCACCGCTGATGTCCTGATGGCCTTGCCATTTGCGCAGCGTCTCGAGGGCATGCCTGGAGGTGACGTGCGCGATGTGCAGTTTCGCGCCGACCACGTCATTCAGCGTGGCGATCTTGGCAATGGCGAGCGCCTCGACCACGGGCGGGCGCGATTGACCGTGCGTGGCCGGATCGTTGCGTCCCGTGGCCTTGATGCGGTTGGAATAGTACTCGAGCAGCGGGTTGCTTTCGGCGTGAACCACGGTCACGAGTCCGGTCTCGCGCACCAGTTCCAGGCACTCGAGTTGTTCAAATTCATCCGGCACACACAGGCCGTCGAACTCGTCTTCGCGTCCCTTGACGGCGCTGGTGGTGAAGATCTTGAAGGCAATCGCACCGGCATCTTTCATGCCCTGAATGTATTCGGGGTTGCGCATGCCGGGTGCGCCGTACAGGGCGAAATTCACGACCGCCTCGCGTTCGGCCTGCTCGCGTCTCGAGTTCAGGATTGCCGGTGTGGCGCAGCACGGTTTCGAGATCGGCATTTCAAAGACGGTGGTCACCCCTCCGGCGGCGGCGGCTCGGGTTTCGCTTTCCCAGGTGCCGCGTTGCGGGTGGGCTGGGGCCCGGACGTGAAAGTGAATGTCGATTGCGCCGGGCAGCACGTGCTTGCCGGTGGCATCGATCATCTCTCGGGCTTCGGTGTTGCCGCCAGGCTCGAGCAACTCAACGATCTTGCCGTTTTCGAGGGCCACGTCCAACGGTCTTGTGCCTTTGGGTGTCATGACCGTGCCCCCTCGGATCAGGGTTTCAAACATGATGGTTCTCCGCTTGGGGCGAGAGGTGCCTCGCCGCCACACCCGATCTCGAGGGGCACAGGCCCACTGCCAATTGCATCACGTGGTTGCCCCCTTTTCGAGCATGATTTTTTCGAGGAAGCTCGAGATCACGGCCTCGCACTGCTCGAGTTCTTGAATGTCCACGTATTCGTCAAAGCTGTGTGCGACCTCGTAACTGCCGGGACCGAAAATCACCATGTCGCCATGGGCCAGTTTCATCAGGTGTTTGGCATCGCTGCCGGGCAGGTAACCAATGGGTTCGAGCGGTGCTCCGGTGGCCTTGCTCGAACATTCGAGAAAGGTTCGGCCATAGGGCGTCTCGAGCCTGGACTCAAACCAGCTCGAGTACAGGAAGTCTCCGACCTCAACCGTGGCCGGTTCAAGGTGGAGGTTGGCAATCACCTGCTCGAGTTCGTGTTGCACGTCCTCGGGACGCTCACCGGGAATCATGCGCCGGTCGAGGCGAATCGTGCATTGATCGGCCACGGCGTTGGCGGTGCTGCCACCTTGAATCACGCCGATGTTGCAGGTTGGCACACCCACGAGGGCGTGCTCGCGTTTGGACAACCCGAGGTGATACTGCTCGAGCGCCAGGATCACGCGGGCCATGGCGTTGATGGCGTTGATGCCCCGGTCCGGGTTGGTGGCGTGAACGCTGTGCCCAGAGGTGGTGATCGTCGCCCGCATCACGCCCTTGTGGGCGGAGGCGACGCGGTTGAAGGTTTGCTCGCCCACCACGATGAAATCACTCTCGGGCAGGTGGTCGTGGTCTGCCAGCCATTTCGTGCCGAGTTGCCCACCGACCTCCTCTTCGGCGGCGGCGACCAGCACGAGTGTGCCCTGGTGGGCCCGGGCGGCCAGTTTCTTGAAGGCGATCATCATCGCCGCGAGCGGTCCCTTGTCGTCCACACTGCCCTTGCCGTACACGCGCCCGTCTCGCTCGAGGGCGGTGAACGGATCGTTGGTCCAACGGTCACGCTCGAGATCGGCGACCGGCACCGTGTCAAGGTGCGCGTGAACCATCACGACCGGATGACCCGAGCCGACCGTGGCAATCACGCTTTGCGCTTCGGGCTTTTCGGGCGGGGCCAGCACGCGCACGCTGGCCCCCACCTGCTCGAGCCAGGCCGCAACGTATTGCGCAATCGCTTGCGCATCACCGGGCGGGTTCGGCGAGGGAATCTCGACGAGTGTTTTGACGAGCTTGGTCAACTCGGTCATGGCTGGTCCCCTAGTCGAGCGTGCCTTGAATTTCCGCGTAGAAGCAGCACCAATCGCCCACCGTGACGTTCGGCAAGGCCCGCAGCCCGAAGATCATGCCGTCGGCGGGTGCGTGCAGGGTCTCGAGGGCTTCACCGTACAGGTCGTAGATCGTGGCGATCTTGTCACCTTTTTTCATGGGTTTCTGGAATTCCATGTGTGGCTCTGCGACGAACAATCCGCTTTGTGGAGCCAGCAGCGCGTGTTGCACCCCCGTGTAACGCGGTTTGGCGTAACGGGCCTTGCCGGCGATCATCTTGTAGTGCCGCATGACATTCAAGGCCGCATCTGTGAGCACGCGCCCGACGCGGTGAAAATCTTTCGGGCTGGTGGCGCTGCGCCCACCCAATTCGACGGTGATGCCGGTCTTGCCGACCTCGAGCATGCTGGCCATCGGGTTGCCTTTGGGCAGGAAGGATTTGAGCGCCAAGCTCCAGCCCTCGCCCATCGCCCGCGCCAGTTCTTGCGATTTCGCGTCCTCGGTGGCGAAGATCGTTTCCGAGAGGTACGAGTGCGCCCCACCCGAGTGAATCGAAAGCTCGAGGTCCGCGACCTTGGTCATCCAGACGCTGTGCGCGTGCGCGATGCGTTCGGAAAAATACCCGTTCGGCTTGCCGGGGTAAATCCGATTCATGTCGTAACTGAAGGTGTCGAGCGGATTGCCTCGAGATGCGGCCTCGTAGGCGGGCACGTTGATCACCGGCACCAGCACCAGCGATCCCGAGAGTTTTTCCGGGTTGACCTCTCGCCTGAGGTTGTGGCACATCAACGGGCCTTCGGGTTCATCGCCATGAATTGCACCATCCACCCACAGGCACGGCCCGTCCTTGAGGCCATTGATGACGATCACCGGCATCTCGAGTTCGCCACCACCGGCGAGCCTCGAGACGGGAATCACCCCTGTGGCGACCGTGCCAGGTTTTGCTCGAGCCGTTCCGACCTTGATGATGCCCATGCGTTGATCCCTCCCTAAGTCTTTGAGCTTGCTCGAGTGTGTGCGTTCAGATGCCTTGGACTTTCTGGTACTGCCCGAGTTCGGCGGGCGTGTAAACCTGCATGAATTCGATTTCGATGCCGCCCGCGTCGTTGTCCAAAAAGGCAATGAAGCCTTCCGGGTGCGGGTGCTTGCCGTACACGCCGCAGGCTTTGCAGATGCGCAGGCTGGCCCCGTTCGTCAGGGCGTGCTCGAGCGATTTTTCGATGTTGGCAACCTCGTAGCAAATGTGGTGCAAGCCTTCCGCACCGCGTTCGTCGATCCAGTTGGCGAAACGGCCATCGGCATCCATCGATTCGCAGAGTTGATACTCGATGCCGCCGAGGTTGAAGAGTGCGACCCGGTTGCGGGATTTCGGGTATTCCTTGATTTCTGTTTGCGTGGGCACATCCAAAAACCGTGAATACGTCTCGAGCGCCTTGCTGGCGCTGCGCACGGCGAAGGCCATGTGTTTGATTGATTTCACCTGCGGGTTGTCCATTGTGAAGTCCTTTGTTTCAACCTTTGATCGTTGGCAGTGCCTGCTCGAGTCGCGCGGTGGCCTCTTCAAGTTTGGGCATCGGTTGCAACAGCGAGATGCGCACAAAATCATCGTTGTGATCACCGAACAGCGAGCCGGGGAAAATCATGATCCGTGCCTGTTCGAGCAGCTTCACACAGAATTCGCCCGCGCCAAGGCCGGTGTGCGAGATGTTGGTGTAGAGGTAAAACGCCCCTTGCGGTTCGCCATACGAAAACCTGAGCGTGTCGAGCACGCCACGAAAATAGGCGCGTCTCGAGTTGAAAATCTGACGGTACTCCTCGACGCAATCTTGCGGCCCGGTCAATGCCGCGAGCGCCGCGTGCTGACTCACCGCAGGCGCACAGATCGTCAGGCCGTGGTGGATTTCGTTCATTGGTACCGTCAAGGCTCGAGGTGCGGCCAAATACCCGACTCGCCAACCGGTCATCGCGTAGGCCTTGCTGAAACCGTTCAGGGTGATCGTGCGTTCCCACATGCCCGGCAGGCTGGCCATGCTGGTGACGCTCGCGCCATCAAAGACCAAGCGTTCGTAAATCTCGTCGGAGATCACGATCAGGTCATGTTCGATGGCCAACTGTGCCAGCTTCTCGATCTCATCTCGAGGGGTCACCGAACCCGTGGGGTTCGATGGGTTCATCAGGCACAGGATCCTCGAGCGTGGTGTGATCTTCTGGCGCACGGCCTCGGCCCTCAGGGCAAAGTTCTCGCGCTGGTAGGTGTTGACCGGCACGACCACACCACCGGCCAGTTCAATCGCCTGGTTGTAGGACGTGTAGCCCGGCGAGGTGCACAGCACCTCATCGCCCGGATTGATCAGTGCCAACATCGCTACGTAAATGCCCTCTTGCGCCCCCGCTGTGACGATCACCTCATCTGGCGTGTACGTCAGGTTGTTCTCGCGCCGCAGTTTTTCGCAGATCGCGGCCCGCAATTCCGGCATGCCCTGCGGCGCGGTGTAATGCGTCGCACCGTTGCCGAGCGCCCTCTGTCCAGCCTCGATGATGTGCGCCGGTGTCGCTAGGTCCGGGTCTCCACGACCGAGTGCAATCACGCCCTCGAGCTTCGCGGCGATGCCCAACATGCGGGTGCGAATGGACTCATCCTTGTGAACGATCCGGTCCGCAATCCGGTATCGCATTGCCGCTGGTGTGCTCACGTGATCTCCTTGCAATGTGCGTCGAACCCGCCCGTGGGGTGCGCCCTTGAGCACAGCGCCCAAAAGCCCGATTGCTCGAGACGACTCGACTGTTCCCATCTGGGGGCAAGATCACCCTTGCCCCCACGAACGTTGGCTCGAGCCTCAATTGCCTTTAACGTAGGCCGTGTCGAGGAAGTTGAAGACCGTGCCGATGTAACCGTTGGCCGTGCTCTGGAAAGCCCCCGGTGGATCTTTGAGTTGATCCTGGGTGTTGCCGACACGCTTCTTGTAAGAGACGTGCAGACCTCGGGTGTAGAGGTACACCAGCGGCAGGTTCTCGGCGGCCACCTGTTGGAATTGGTTGTAAATCTTTTTGCGACCCTCGAGATCGAGCGTGCTCAGGCCCTGGCTGACCAGTTTGTCGAGCAGAATCTCGAACGTCTCGGGCCTGTCGGGTTTGGTCTGGCCGGCACGGTTGAGGTTCCAGATGTGGGCCACACCGCCGAGGTTGTAGAGGTTGCGGCGCGTCGGAGGATCGAAGACGCCACCGAAATCGGTGAACGACAAATCGAAGTTGCGGGTGCCATCCGGGTTGAAGGTGCGCAGTGCCGGGTTGATCACGCTGCCGTTGTCGGCCACGGTGAAGCTCGCGTCAATGCCGACCTTCTTCATGTCCTCGATGATGATGGGTGCGGCGACCTTCTGTAAGGCCTCAGTCGAAACGACCAGCGCGTTCATTTTGATCGTCTGGCCTTTGCCGTTGACCAGGAAGCCTTCGGCGTTCTTGCGCGTGAAGCCAAGGCCGCGCAGCAGCGCTGCCGCCTTTTCCGGGTCATAGCTGAACTTGGTTTTGCCTTCAACGTAAACGCTGTCGTTGTACCACTTGGTGTTGCCGCTCGAGATCGGACCATAAAGCGCCTTGCCCAATCCGCCCAGGCCAACCTTGATGATCGTTTCGCGGTCCACCAGGTGCGAGAGGGCACGGCGGAATTTGATGTTGCGGCAGAGTGTGGCTTTGAAGGCATCCTTGTTCTGGAAGTTGCAGAAGACCGTTGAGGTCACGGCGGTCTGGGTGATGTTGATTTTCAGTTCGCCATCCAAGCGTCCGCCCGAGATCGCCTGACGCACACCCTGTACCTCGTCGATGGTTTGCGGCTCAAAGACATCCTGTTGCCCAGCAATCACCCCGGCCAGACGGGCGTTCGTGTCGGCGTAATTCTTGGCGATGATGCGATCCAGGTACGGCAGTTTGTTGCCCTTCTCGTCCACGGCCCAGTAATCCGGATTCTTGCGCAGGGTCATCTCCTCGCCAGGTTTGTAGGACTCAACCAGGAAGGGTCCGGCACCGACGATCTCTTTGGGGTCGGTGCTGACGGTGTAGGCCGCCTGCACGGCCGCCTCGCCCTTTTCGGCAATCGGTTGCCAGATGTGCTTGGGCACAATCGGCCAATCTGCGAGGTCAAGGAACGCTGCATCGGCGACGTTCAATTTCATCTTCACGGTGTCGGCATCGACCTTGGACCATGTGATCGGTTTGCCCGCCTGCACAAAATCGGTGCGTTGCCTCGAGTTGATCTTGGTGTTCGCATGCAGTTCGCTGGTGTAAATGATGTCGTCGGCGGTCAATGGTTTGCCGTCCGACCATTTGATGCCGGTACGAATGTTGAAGACGATCTCCGAACCTTTTTGTGAATAATTGGCGCAGACGTAGCATTCGTTCTGACCGCTGGCGGCATTGAATTGCACGAGTTGCGGGAACCACAGGTACTGAATGAACGTGTCCGACAAGGACTGCACGGTGAACGGGTTGAATGTCGGCGGCAGGCCAACCAAGCCGTAGGTCAGCGTGCCACCTTTGACGGCATCACCGTCGCCACCAAATCTGGCGCTGCGCACAAGCTGTCCTGATTGTTGCGCCTGCCCTTGCAGCGACACGGCTGCGGCAATGGCCAACACGGCGAGACTGATGGTCACGAGCTTCACTGTTTTCGTCATACCTTCCCTCCTCTAAGATGTGATCGATGGGCCTCGGGTTTCACGTCTGGTTGTTTGTCACGTCATCACCGCCTTGCTTTGGGGTCAAGCGCATCGCGCAAACCATCCCCGACGAAGTTGAATGCCAGCACCGCAATGAAAATGAACAGACCCGGCAACAACAGCCACGGCCTGGAAGTGAACGTCTGCATGCCACCCTCCTGGGCCACGGCCAGCATCAAGCCCCAACTCGAGTTCGGGTCGGAAATCCCCAGGCCCAGAAACGACAGCCCGGATTCGGTGAGGATGAATCCTGGGATCAACAAACTGAACGAGACAATCGCAAAGCTGGCCGTACCGGGCAGGATGTGCCGGAAGATGATTCGCGCATCTGCCGCACCGAGTCCTCGAGCGGCCATCACGAAGTCCTCCTCGCGCAAGGACAGCACCTGGCCCCGCACGGCCCGAGCCACCGGTCCCCAACGGATCAGGCCGAGGATCAGCACAACCACGAAATAGACGACGCTGGATTTCGCATCGAGCGGGAACAGGGCACGCAGCGCCAGCAGCAAAAACAAACCGGGAATCGTGGCGAGCACCTCGACCAGACGCATGATGAAATCATCCACCCAACCGCTGTAGTACCCGGCGATTGCGCCCAACGCCAAACCGACTGCGAGCGAGAGTGTCGCCGCAAAAATCCCGATGGTCAAAGTCACCCGAGCCCCGAAGAGGATTCGCGCGAACACGTCCCGCCCGAGCTTGTCCGCACCCCAGATAAAAATCGTGGCCGGTTTGTCCACACCAAACAAATGCACATCCCATTGCGGATCGAGCCCCAAGGTTCTGCGCCATTCAACTGGAATCAAGTTGACCGGGAAGGGCGTGTAGGCCGCCGCTCGAGCAAACAATTTGATCGGGTAACGCTTGCTGGTGTCCTCCGTGTACTCGAACTCGAGGGTGTCGAGGTTCATGGCGCTGCCGACGTTGTAAACGAACGGCCAGGCCAAGGCCTTTGAGTCAGGATCAACCCAATGCACGGTGGTGGGTGGTGCGTAACTGCGATCAATTTGGCCACGGAAAAAGGATTCGGACTCGCCGTATGGCGCAATAAAATCGGCGAAGGCCGCAACGAAGTACAGCAGGCCCAGCACCCACAGGCTCGAGACCGCCAGCCGATGCTTGCGGAATTGTCCGCGCACCACCTCGCCACGCGATTGGGCACGCACGGCAACCTCACCCGCACTCGGGGGCTCGGGTGTCGCATTGACGTGGTGGGTCTCGGCGGGTTGCATCACGAGTACCTGATTCGCGGATCAACGAGGGCGAGCAGCAGGTCGGAGAGCAGGTTGCCAATCATCAACAAGATTGCGGACATCACCAGCAGGCCCATCACCACGTACAAATCCTGTTGCTGAATCGCGGTGACAAACCCCGGCGTGATGCCCGGCCAACGGTACACAAATTCGACCAGGCCCGCACCGGTCACCAACTCTGGCAGGATCGTGCCAAGGCCAGAGATCACCGGCCCAATCGAATTGCGCAAAATGTGCTTGTAGGTGACCACACGCTCACTAAGCCCCTTGGCTCGAGCGGTGCGCACGAAATCGGCCTGCAAGAAATCGAGCATCTGCCCACGCACCACACGCACCAAGCTCGAGAGGCCCGAGGTCGTGACGACAATCGTCGGCAGGATCAAATGCCAACCTCGATCCACCATCTGGCCCCACAGGGACAAGCTGTCATAGACCTCGGTGGTGCGCATGCCGCCGACCGGAAAGATCAGGCCATTGCGCAAATCGTAGGTGAAAAACGCCAGGATCGGTTTGAACCAGGCATCGCCCTGCGCCACCTGGCGCAGGCCGGCCTGAAAGAACAGAACGCCGACAATCAACAGCAAGATGAAAAAGAAATTCGGAATCGCCAAGCCCATCACCGACAAAAACGACAAGACCTTGTCGCCGGTGCTGTACTGCCGCGCCGCCTGGTAAATGCCAATCGGAATCGCCAACAGGTACGTCAGGATCAACGAGATCAACACCAGGCTGAGGCTGTTCCAGATCAAGGGAACGATGATCGCCGTGACCGGCGAACGGTAGGTGAACGACTCGCCCAAATACCCTTGCGTGATGATGCCCCACATCCAACGGAAATATTGAATGATGATCGGTTGGTCCAGACCAAAATTCTGCCGCAAGCGCTCGAGCTGTCCCGCGTCCGCGTTCGGGTCGAGCGCGAAGCGGTCCGTGAAATCGCCCGGTGTGAGTTGAATGATCATGAACGCCAGCAGGGTCGCCCCGAGGAAGGTCGGGATCAATTGCAGCAGGCGGCGACCGATGTATTTGGTCACGGTCGCACCTCATGGATGGGTACGGCGTGGCAAGCCCCTACCGACATCGCCCCGAACCCCAATTGCTGCAACTCGAGTCGCGTCACGTTTGCCCCTTCGCCGTCTCAAGCGCGTACTCGTGGTAGATCGCGGCGGCGTACTTGATGCCCTGAATGAAGCGTGCAATCGGCATGTTCTCGTTCGGGCCGTGCAGGTTGTTTTCGGGCGCACCGAAGCCAGAGAGCACCGCCGGATGTGGGATCGCCAGCATGATGATGCCCTGAATCGAAACGCCATGAACCACGGGTTGCACGCCGAAGACGAGCTCGGCGGCGCGGAAGGTCGCCTGCGAGATCGCCTCCCGAGATGAAACCTTGTACGGGTTCTTACGGGCGTTGATCAAAACAAGTTCGATGTCGTCAAAGCCGTGCGCTTCAAGGTGACGCTCGAGCTTCTTGAATTGCTCGCTCGGTTCGAGTCCGGGTGGGCAGCGGAAATCCATTTTGACGACACCCTCGGCGGGCACGATGGTTTTCGAGCCCTCACCGGCGTAACCGCTCGAGAAGCCGCAGATGTTGGCGCTGGCACCATAGTGGGCGCGTTTGAGGATCTCGAAATCGTCCTCGGTGGACAGGTGCTTGGCCCCCATCTGGCGCATGAATTCGGCCCGGTCAAAATACTGTTGCTCGTCGCGCAAAAACTCGAGGTCGTACCCGTCTGGCGGAATCAGCGTGTCGTACCAGCCTTCGACCTTGATCACCCCGGTTGCCGGGTCGGCCATGCTCGAGAGGCATTCGATCAAACGCCACGCGGGGTTGCGCAGCATTTGGGCGCGGCCCGACCAGGTGTCTTGTTTGAGCGTCTTGCAGCGCAACTCGACATACAGGATCGCCTTGATGCCCAGATGCACTTCCGGGCGAAGGCTGGTGCGGTTGACGCCGCCATCCAATCCAATGCTGGCATCGCAGTTCAAGCGTGCCTTGTGCTTCCAGACGAAATCCTCGAGGTGCGGCGAACCAATTTCTTCCTCGCCTTCAAACAGGTATTGCAGGCGCACGGGCGGCGCACCAACAACGGCCCGGTACGCCTTGGCCGCCTCGACAAACGCCAGGCAGCCGCTCTTGTTGTCCGTGGCCCCTCGAGCGTAAATCACACCGTCACGCACGTCGGCGCTCCACGGGTCGGAATGCCACAACTCGAAGGGTTCGGGCGGTTGCACATCATAATGGCCGTAGCACAGGAGCGTTTTGGCCTTCGGATCGCTCGAGGCTTCAGTGGCGAGAACCACTTCCGGGCCGCCGTCGGTCGGCAGGATCTCGACACCATTCACGCCATCCTCGAGCATCAATTCGCGCAACAATCGCGCACACGGCTCGAGCCCGATCTTCTGTGCACTCACCGAGGGTTGACGCAAGAAACGACGCAAGTCCTCCACGGCCTCTTCGGCGTGATCGTCGATGTACTTGAAGACTTGCTCGAGGGTCGGGTCAGGCATCGGGCATCACCAGCGTTTCCGTGCGCTTGCCACCCTTTTCGCTTGAGACCACGAGGTTGATTTTCGCGCCGGCTTTGGCCCGCACCAGCCACTCGACGGGCCGTGCGGTGCGTGACCATTTTTCGCCCCACGGGGACCACGGGTACTTGCGTCCGTTGCGTCCGGCGAGGTGGCCCACGTCGGTGCTGCTCGAGCCGATCACCAGTTCGGCCCCTTGAAGCTCGAGGTTGACCTTGACGGTCTGCGCGACTTTCTTTTCGATGGCGCGGTCGGTCAGGTGCGATGGCAGGTAGCCGTCGTTGCCGATGACGGCGTGAATCTTGTAGAGCCCATCACCGTTTGGGCTCGTACCGATGTGTTCAATGCTCGAGCCTCGCACGCGAATCCGTGGGCTGGCGGCGGCATGCTCGAGACAGAACAGCGTGTTCTTGTGGCAGATGTCCTCGAGCAAATGTCCGGGCGGATTGCGCAACACCCAAATTTCAGCCAGACCACCGATTTCAACCTGGCCGAGTTGCGGGTGATCGAAGGCTTGCCATTCGCGCCAGCCGTGCTCACCGTGGTTGTCCCAGACCCATTGGACCATCTTGACCAGCGTGTCCTCGTCTCGAGGGCGCAGGTTGTAAAACGCAACCTTGTCGATGCCGGCGGCGGTTTCGATGTCCCAGAGTTCGGTGGCAAAGATCGGAATGCCCATCTCCTCGAAGGTCCAATCGCCCAGTGATCCGCGTCGGGCCTTGGTCTTGTCTGGCGTGAAATCCTCGTAAATCGAGATCACCGGGTAGCCCGTGATTTTGGTGCCGACCGCACCGAGGTCCTTGAAGAGCGTCAGGTCTCGCGCGCCCATGTCGCGGTCAAATTTCGTGCTCGAGGGTCGCAGGTGCACACCACCGTGCGTGTGAAACGAATTCATGCCGCAGATGTTCGGATGCGCCAGAATAAAATCGATGATCGCTTTGGCTTCGGGTTCGCTGCCGGGGTACAGGCCCGCGCCGTACTGATCGGATTCCGGAGCCCAGTTCACCGGGAACTGCCGGTTGAGGTTGCCGTCACGGGTGGGTTCGATCTCGGGTTCGACGCCGTCGAAATCGGGGATCAGGCCTTCGGGATACAGCCGGTAGTACTGCCCACCGAACTCGCCGGGTTCGCGTTGCACCATCACGCGGGAATCCTTGCTCGAGGTTTTCCATTCACCTGCCGGGTCGGGCACGCGCATCTGCACGATATAGCCGTCATTGTTGAGGTCGGTCTGGTACAAACCCTTGGTGCGCTCGTCCTCGCTGCCGGGGACAAAACGGCCATTGCCGCACCAGCGGTACGGGTGCGAGAGCGAGATTTCTGCGCCGTCCGGGTTGAGGCGCGGCAGCACGTAGAAGACCTGCTCGTCGAGCAGCATCGTCACCTTCTCGTCGCTGCCGTACTGGTGTAACAGGTACCAGGCGGCGTACAGCGCGGTGGCACTCGTCGTGTGTTCCTCGGCGTGAATGTGCGCCTCGATGTAGTACGCGGGTTTCTCGAGGTCGGGTCCGGTCGCCTGGTTGCTGATGGCGAGCGCCCAGACATCGCGGCCCAAAAAGGTCTTGCCGATGCTCGAGAGCGTGCACAGGTTGGGGAAGGTGGCCGCGAGCGCCTTGAGGTGCACGGTCAATTCCTCGTGGTTGTAATAGCGGTCATGGGCGATGGGCACGCGGACATTCACGAAGGACCTCCTCAGGCCGGAATCGGGGATGGGGTGAATTGAGGCGAATTGATTCGAGACCGATGGCGTTCTGCCGTGACCTCGAGACCGTTTTTGAAGACGCGGAGTTTGCCCTGATCTTGCAGGATGCGAACATCCTCGAGTGGGTTGCCATTCACGATCACCAGGTCGGCAATCTGGCCCAGCTTGAGCGAGCCGACCTCGTGAAACCCAAGAAGTGCTGCGGCGGTGCTGGTGGCGGCACTAATCGCCTCGAGCACTGACAATCCACCACGCACCAGCAATTCTATCTCGTGGTGGTTGGACAGGCCGTGCGGCAGCATGAATCCGGCATCGGTGCCGGTAACGATCTTGACGCCCGCTTTGCGGGCTCGGGTCAGGCTCTCCCACATCGCTTCCCGGCCAAGCTCGAGCCATGTTTGTCCGCCCGGACCGACACCCTGCACGGCCCACGGGTGCTCGAAATGGTTTTCTTGAACGCGCAGCGTCGGCACGTAAAAACAACCGTGTTCGGCCATGGCATCCACACATTCGTCGTCCAGCCAGCGTCCATGTTCGACGCTGTCGAGGCCGGCCCGCACGGCGGTGGTCACGGCTGGCCCGCCGGAGGTGTGCGCCGCGACGTGCCGCTCGAGGCGATGCGCCTCGTCTATGGCGGCGTGGATTTCGTCATCGGTCATCTCTTGCTTGTACGGGTGCTGCCAATCGCTGAAGCTGCCGCCGCAGAGGTTGATCTTGATGCAGTCCGCACCGCGTTTGACCTGGGCTCGCACGCCAGCGCGAAACTCGAGCGGGCCATCGCAGGGCGCGGTCATGCCCTCGAATTCAACGTGATCACCCCAGCCGCCTTTGTCCATGTGACCGCTGGTGATCGAAAGTCCCAGCCCGCAGGCGCTGACACGAGGACCGGCCAGGTCACCGGCGGTGATCGCGTCACGCAAATCAATGATTGTGCCGCCGGGCGCGTTGAGGTCACGCACGGCGGTGACGCCCCACTCGAGCGTCTCGCGGGCGTGTTTGGCGGCACGCAGGGCGAGCCGGGGGTAACTCAGTTCGCTCGCTTCGGCGCGGAAGGCCCTGGATTCGATGGCCCCGCTGTACGCCAGATGCACGTGGGCATCAATCAATCCGGGCAGCAGGGTTTGACCACGAATGACCTCGCCCTCGAGTGTGCCGAGTTCTGCCTGGCGTGCGATGCCCGTGATGCGACCCGATTCGACGATCAACGCCGCCTGCTCGAGCGGTGCCGCGCCGCTGCCGTCAATCAGGCGTTCAACCAGGTAAACGGTTTTCATCGCCCGACCTCGAGCCCGTCTTTGAAGACGCGAAGTTTGCGTTGATCCTGGAGCACGCGAATGTCCTCGAGCGGATTGCCGTCCACCAGCACGAGGTCCGCAATCTGGCCACGCTCGAGTGTGCCAACCCCTTCGAGTTCCATCAGTTCGGCCCCGGTTTTGGTGGCGGCGGTGATCGCCTCGAGCGCGGACAACCCGCCATGCACGAGTAACTCGAGTTCTTTTGCATTCATCTCACCGTGCGGCAGCATGAAGCCCGCGTCGGTGCCGGTGGCGATCTTGATGCCCGCTTTGCGCACGGTCTCGAGGCTCTGCCATTTGTCCTCGCGGGAACGCTCGAGCCAAGCCCAGGCGGACTTGCTGGCCCCCAATTGCTCGGGCGTGAAATCGAAATTGCGTTCGTTGACCAGCAGGGTCGGCACGTAATACGCGCCTTTTTCGGCCATCAGGTCGGCGGTTTTTTGGTCGATCCAGTGTCCGTGCTCAACGGTATCGAGGCCCATGCGCACGGCTGTGGTCACGGCTGGACCGCCCGAGGTGTGCGCCGCCACGCGCCGCTCGAGCCGGTGCGCCTCGTCAATCGCAGCCTGAATCTCGTCGTCGGTCATTTCCTGGCGGTACGGTTGCGTCAAATCACGGCGGCTCGAGACGCAGACGTTGAGCTTGATGAAGTCGGCGCCGCGCTTGACCTGTTCGCGCACGCCGCGCTGGAACTCGAGCGGGCCATCGCAGGGTCGGGTCATGCCAGTGAAATTCACGTGATCGCCCCAAGCGCCCTGATCCATGTGTCCACCGGTCGGGCAGAGGCCCACACCGCACGCCTTGATGCGAGGACCGATCACATCGCCCGCGTTGATCGCGTCGCGCAGGTCAATGACCGTGCCGCCCGGTGCGTTGAGGTCACGCACGCTGGTGAAGCCCCACTCGAGCGTCACTCGGGCGTGCTTGGCGGCCCGCAGCGCCAGGCGCGGGTACGAGGCATCCACACTTTCGGCACGGAAGGCACGCGTGTTCGGCGTGCTGCTGTACGCAAGGTGCACGTGAACATCGATCATGCCGGGCATCAGCGTGGCGTGTTTGGCTTCGATGACTTCGGTCCCGTCTGGAATGGTGATGCTGGCTCGAGGGGCGAGGTCCACAATCCGACCACGGTCCTCGATCAAGACCGCCTGCTCGAGCGGTTGAGCGCCGGTGCCGTCAATCAGTTGTCCGACCGCGAAAGCCCGCACAGTCACCAACCCCCGGCGCGGAGTTGTTCGGAGGTTTCCCAGGCGTTGACGTACTGATCGTGAACACCGCTCGAGGTTTGCAGGGCCAGATGCACAAAGGCGGGTGTGATCAAAAATGGGTCCTTCCAGATCTTGCGGATTTCCGCCGAGTACGTCTGTTCGCTCATTGCGGTGTGCGTCGGCGTGCCCGGCGTGATGGTGTTGACGGCAATGCCGTGTGGCCCGAGGTCCTGCGCGATGGCGCGAGACAAACCCTCGAGTCCGAACTTGCTGGCACAGTAGGCGATCTCGTTGGCGAAACCCATCACACCCGCACGGCTCGAGACGTTGATGATCGAGCCTTGACCGGCCTGCTTCATGGCGTTGGCGAAGGCGCGACAGGTCAAAAAAGGCCCACGCAGATTGACCTCGAGAATCGCGTTCCAGTCCTCGAGCGTTGTCTCTTCGAGGTGTTTTTCAACGATGATCCCGGCGACGTTGGCGAGCGTGTCCACGCGGTCATGGTTCTCGAGTACGGCATGGGCAAAGCGGTTCACGTCGTCTGCTGATCGCAATTCGAGTGGCGCGGCGAGCGCCTCGAGCCCCTGGTCACGCAAGGCCCGCATTTCCACCTCGAGTTCGTCCGCGAAGCGGTCCGCACCGATCACGCTGGCCCCCTCGAGCGCAAAGGCCCGCGCCACGGCCCGACCGATGCCCCTGGCGGCCCCGGTGACAACGCAGACACGACCCTCGAGTCGGTTCAAGTGGCCACCCTTCCGCCGTCAATCAACAGGCCGACCCCGGTGGTGAACGAACTCATGTCGCTGGCCAAATAAAGCACGGTGCGGGCAATCTCGAGCGGTGTGCCCATGCGACCAATCGGCGTGACCGCCATCCAACGTTCGCGCACGGCATCGTGATCATCTGACTTCTCGAGGTTGCGTTGGTTCATCGGTGTGTCGATCACACCGGGGCAGATCGCGTTGACGCGAATGTTCTGCCGGGCGTACTCGATGGCCAGGATGCGTGTCATCGACATGATCGCGCCCTTGCTCGAGCCGTAGGAGATGTTGCCGCCGACGTTGGCGAAGGCACTGACGCTCGAGTTGTTGACGATGGTGCCACCGCCGGATTTCAGCAACAATGGAATCGCGTGCTTGCAGCCGAAGAACGTGCCTTTGAGGTTGATGCCGATCACGCGGTCGAAGAGTTCCTCGGTGACGTCCGTGCTGGGGGTCACGGGTTGTTCGATGCCCGCGTTGTTAAAGATCGTGTGCAACCCGCCGTACTCGCGTTCGGCGGTGTGAACGAGTTCGCGCACCTCGGCCTCCTTGGAGACATCGCAGCGCACGAAGGTTGCCTCACCACCGGCGGTACGAATTTCAGTCACGGCGCTCGAGCCGTTCGCCTCGTCCACGTCAGCGATGACCACCCGCGCCCCTTCTTGCGCAAACAGGATGGCGGTGGCGCGACCCATGCCGTTGGCGGCACCGGTGACGACGGCGACTTTGCCTTCCAACCAGCCTTGGTTGCGCATCCCGGCCCCCTTTCGAGCGCGAATCACTTGCTTGTCAGAGCTTCCTCTGGATCGAGCATCATGTCGGCCTGCTCGAGGTGCTTGATCACCATCTGAATGTGCTGGCGGGCGGCGGCATCGGCGGCGTTCGGATCGTGCGCGGCAATGGCATCGAAGATGGCGTGGTGCTCGGCGCGAACATCGTCCCTCGAGCGGCTGGTGCCGCTTTGCGGGTCGTTCATGCGGCGAATCGTGTTGCGCCGGTAGACGGCGGCGAGTTCGGCGGCCATCTCGCTAAAACGCACCAGGTGACGGTTGCCGGAGACCTCGTAAATGTGCTGGTGAAACTTCAGGTCGCTGACCCACAATGCCGAGAGATCACTTTCGCGGACCGGGGTCTCCCAGGCCTTGAGGTGTTGCTCGAGAATTTTCAATTCCTTGGCGTTGATTCGGCTGGCGGCGAGCCGGGCGGCGATGCCGTCCAAACCCATGCGGCACCAGTAAAGATCCAGCACGTCCTCGAGCTTGAGCACGCAGACTTCCATGCGTCCAGCCATGTCCTGGATCAGGCCGCGTTCGCGCAGCATCACCAGGGCGTTGCTGACCGGGGTGCGGCTGACCTGCAATTGCGCGGCCAGTTCAACCTCAATCAATGCCTCGCCGGGTTGCAATTCGCCGTTGACGATGCGGTCCCGCAGGTTTTCGTAGACCTGGTCGCGCAGTGCCCTTCCCCTTGAGATCATGGCCAAACCTCCAAAGCATGCTGAATGCTGCATGCAGCATTCATGTAAGATAGGGATCAACTTAGGCGACCCATCCTCGAAAGTCAAGCTCTTTCGCCAAGCTGAAACGGCAAGTCCACCTCGTCAAGCCCTGTGCCCGAAAGGAACCGCCATGCCCGAAGCACCCGCCTGGAAGTTCGAGAAGATCATCAAACCGATGTTCGACCGACCACACGAGCACCTGCTGTTGCGTGGCCGGGTCCTGACCTGCAATGACGACACCGTGCTCGAGGATGGCATCGTCGAAATCGAGGCGGGCAAGATCAGCGCCGTCGGCCCGAGCAGCGACTTCGGCTCGAGGCTCGAGGGGGCGCAGCAGACACACGGCACGATCCTGCCGGGTTTGATCAACTCGCACGCGCACCTCGCCTGGGATGGGATTCACGACCTGGCACACCAATCGATCTACGATTCGCCACAGATCAGCGCCTACAAGTGCGCCGGAAACATGCTGATCTCGTTGCGGGCGGGCATCACCACCGTGCGCGACCTGGGGATGCACGACACCAACCTGCACGCCAAACAGGCGGTTGAACAGGGCATCTTTCCCGGCCCTCGGGTGCTCGCCTGCGGGGCCGCAATTGTGCAAACCGGCGGTCACACCTACTGGGCCTGCCGCGAGGCCAGCGGCCCCGACGAGATGCGCCGCGCCGTGCGCGAACAGGTGCGGGCCGGGGCCGACCTGATCAAGATCATGGCCAGCCACGACCTCAACGAATTCACCGATGATGAACTGCGTGCCGTGATTGACGAATCGCACCGCAACGGCCTGCCGATCACGGCGCACGCCACCTTCAACAGCGTGATCAGGCGCGTGGCCGAATTTGGCGTGGACTGCATCGAGCACGGTGGCGACATGACCGACGAGACAATCCAACTGATCCTCGAGAAGAACATCCCGATTGTCACGACCTTCGCACCACTCGTGATGCAGGCACAGGCCGAGGTCGCCCGGCAGTACAACATCCCGGAATGGAAGATTGCCGAACGCCAGAAGGCCGTGAACAGCGGCGTGCGTTTCGCCGGGCTGGTCAAGGCCGCACAGGCCGGAATCCAGATCGCCTTCGGCACCGACGCAGGCAGCCCGGTTGTGCCACATTCGGTGGTGGCACCAGAACTCGAGTTTATGATCAAACTTGGCGTCAAGAAAAACGCGATGGATGCCCTGCACTGCGCCACCAGGGTCGCCAGTCACGTCAATCGCCTCGAGCAAAAGGTGGGTACGCTCGAGGTTGGCAAGCTCGCCGACGTGATCGTCAGCGAGGGCAGACCGGATCAGGAGATTGGCGACATCTCGAGGATCAAGCTGGTGTTCGTGGGCGGCAAGCGCCAGCTTTGAATTGAAGAGCTCAAACGCAGTGGGCTCGGCCGCGCCCGTGGACGACCGGCGACGGCATCGCCAACACAACCGTGACATGCGCGGCTTGGCATCAACAAAAATCGGGACGGACATGCGGTTCGCCACGACAAAATGAATTGGCTCGAGGACGGTTGCTGCCTTCAATGGTCGTGATCATCCTCGAGCAGGACCAGATTCCTGAGTTTCAACGCCTCGCTGTTGTGCTCAATGTTGCCGCAACCGCCCTCACCGCTGGGACGCACGTGTGGTGCAATGCGCTCCTCGAGTCCCTTCCAATGGTACGGGTCACGTCCGGCAACCATCACGATGTCACGGTAATCGGCGGCGGCAAAAGGCCCCTCTTGTTCGGCACCAAACCAGGGCAGCAGGGATTCGGCGCTCATGTAATGGTTCACCAGGGAGCGGCGGAACCCGTTCGGCGCGTAATTCGGCAAGGACCTGTGCAGCAGGTGGCCGTTGAAGAAGACGATGCTGCCGCATTTGACCTCGACCGGCACGGCGTCGGCATCCGAGTACGGAAAGAACGTCGCCTCGCCGGAGCAGTCAAACCTCGAGTCGCGCTGTTGGTGTTGCGGCCAGAGCACGCCATGTTTGTGCGAGCCGGGAATCACCCACAGGCAACCGTTTTCGACCGTGGCATCGTCCAGCGCAATCCACGCACCCAGCAAACTGCGGTCTCGGGTCGGGATGTAGAACTCGTCCTGATGCCAGGCCTGGCCAGGTTTGCCGCTGGCTTTGATGAACAGCATCGATTGCATCGCTTTGACGTTTGGGCCGATCACTTGCGTCAGCACATCGACGGTGGCTGCGTGTGAGAGCATGTCACGCATCATCGGACTGGCCTTATGTGGGAAGTGAATGCACAGGTATTGCCGCATGATTTCGTCGTCGGACAGGCTCGAGGTTTGCGCGTCAACGATGCCTTTGATTTCGCCGCGACCACCGCGACAGATCACGGCGGCCTCGGCGTTCAGGGCATTCACTTCGGTTTCGGAGATCGCGTTCTCGAGAACGAGGAAACCGTTGTCTTGGAAGAAGATGGGGATACGGGCATCGCCGGGCGTGAAGTATCCGTCCGGTGACTTGTTGCCGCGCCAGGAAGCGAACGGGTGCAGGGTCAGGTCGGAACGGTCACGGATGACATCGTTGCTGCTGGTGACGCTCGAGTGGGCCATGAACGCATGGTAGGGTTTGGCGCAAGAATTGGCCATGGCCCGAAGCAAACAAAACCTATCCAAAACGAAGCCCAAACGCTTGGGGTTGGGGCCGGGCGTGATGTTCGGTGACGTGATTTACGATCCGGGCGGCACCTATGGCCCTCGGGTGCAACCGGAGGTGCAACTCGTGTTGCTGCACTCCGGTGAGGCAAACATCAGCATTGACGGTGCAGTGTCGATGGTTTCGGCCCAGACGGTCTGCGTGTTGCTGCCCGGCCACCTCGAGTATTTCGTGTTTGCCAAACATACCCACACGCATCACGGTTGGGTTTCGATCTCGCCGAATTTACTGCCCGAAACCGTGCGCTCACGACTGGAGGCAGGGCCACGCAGCGTGCCGCTTTCCAACCCATTGCACCACTTGATTCAACTGGGACTGAGCATCTCCAACAACGACATCGAACCAAACCTCTCGAGCCTGCATGACGTGCTGATTCACCTGGCCCAGACGGCGGTTCGACAATTCGTGCTGGATGCCGAAACGCTTGGGCGAAAGACGGCCCAACCTCGAGCTTTGCAGGTGGCGCAGCAGTTTATTGACACGCAATTTTCGGAATCGATCCAAGTCTCGGATGTCGCCCGTCACGCTGGCGTGAGCCCGCAGCATTTGAGCAAACTCTTCCGCACGCATTTGCAGATCACGCCCGCGCATTACCTGTGGCAAACCCGCAGCAAACGCGGCGCGGAATTGCTGCAAGCCACCGGCCTGAGCGTCAGCGAAATTGCCGAACGTTGCGGCTTTCAAAATCCGTTTCACTTCTCGAGGATGATCCGCAACCAGTACGGCCTGTCGCCCAGGGCGTTCCGGGCTCGAGCTTGGGGTATTGGCTGAACACACCTTGCAGATCCCCAAACAATCCAATGTTTGACCCAAAAACGGTAACCGCAGCGTCGGACCTTGCATTGACAAGAATTCTTTGATGCCCACGGTCTCGGGGATGGCCTCAGGGCGGTGAACATCTTGCGTGACCTGCAAGCTCGAGGCCAACGCAAGTTACCGAACGATGTGCCGTTGGGCATGGTCCGCGCAAAGTGGCAACCGTTCGCGCTGCCTGATGGCGCGGGTGGCAAAGTGGATCGCGCGTACTACGAACTGTGCGTGACCAACGAACCCAGCGACCGTTTGCGCTCCGGTGATGTTTGGGTGGCGGGCAGCCGCAAGTACCGAAACTTCGAGGCGTACCTGCTGCCCAGCCGAACCTGGGCGCAGATGCTCGAGGCCGATCAGCAAAACCAGACGGCGTTACCGTTGGCGCTCCCATCGCGTTTCGAGCCGTTCTGGGACGAGCGCAGATCGGGTCTGAAAACCGAACTTGACAAGGTTCACGCGGGGCTGCTCAAAGGGGGCTTGAGCGGTGCCCGACTCGAGGATGGTGAGCTGGTCGTCACGCAGTTGGCGAAGGCCGTGCCGGACGAGGCGAAAGTGCTGACGGGCCGGTTGTACGCGGTTATGCCGCGCGTCAAGATCACCGATTTGCTGCTTCTTGATCCCAAGACGCACCTGACGGGCGGGATCGCTCGTGGTGGATTCCTGGACGGACTTCAGCATGGCGTTCACGCACCTGCACAGCGGACGCTCTTGCGAGGACCTCAACGGTTTGCTGACCGCGATCTTGGCTGATGGGATCAACTTGTGGTTGACCAAAATGGCGGACGCCTCACCTGGCCTGACGGCGCGACGATTGGGCTGGTTGCACGACTGGTTTGTGCGTGATGACACGTACAGCGATGCGCTCGCCGAACTCACGAACTTCCAGACCAGACAACCATTCGCGGCACTCTGGGGTGACGGTACGACCTCCTCGAGTGACGGACAGCACTACAAAACTGGCGCTCACGGCAACCGCCACGGACGGGTCAATAAGCGGTACGGTCACGCGCCCGGTGTGACGTTCTACACGCACGTCAGCGATCAGTACGCACCGTTTCACACGAAGATCATCAGTGCCAACAAACGCGACGCGACCTTCGTGCTCGACGGGCTTTTGTACCACGAGAGCGACCTGAACATCGAGGAGCATTACACCGACACGCACGGCTACACCGAGCACGTCTTCGTGTTGTGGGTCCTGCTGGGTTTCAAATTCGCACCACGCATTCGTGGCATCACCGACAGCCGCCTGTTTTGGGTCCGGACAAGTAATGGAGCAGCAAAGCACCATGGCCTAACAAATTTATCGTCTCAAACAACAAATTCTGCTCGAGAACCCTGAAATCATGCAACGTTGAAAAGCATCAAGGAATGATCGTAAATCCCCACAAAATTGCGTTGATTTTCGCGGTTTTACCGTCCTGTAGGTAAAAAATCGGACTTCAATCGCAAAACATGCGTCAGAGACAAGATTTTTGGGAGATGATGGTGCATTACTATTCCGTTACTTGTGAACACCCAAGTACCAGTTTCTTTGCAGCGAACATTGATCGCGCAGGGTCGAGTATGAATCACCGTTGCTGTTTACCTCGAGCAGTCCAAAGCCTCGCCAGACTTGCCGAAAGTTCAAACTGACGGTGTTGCAACACGAATGAGGCACGATCCGAAACCAAGCACGGTGCCCATCATGAAACTGAATGAATTTCACTATCAAAACGCCAACGAAAGCCCTGGATTCGGGATCATGACAGGGAGCGCTCTCAAATTTCTGTCCGAGATCGCTTGAGGAGCTGAAGCGGGTGTGGCAGGTTGTGTTGGGTTCGGTTACAACCTGAATTGGTGCATCGTTTTTCAAGGCTTCAGCGATTCGTGGGACTTAACCCGAAAGTGCGAGACTCAGTAAGGTCTGATAGTAAAATTCTTCCGGCGGGGCTTCGCCAACCTTGGCGGGACTCAGGTGGGACTCAGTGCCAGTCAGTTTGGCGGTTGTTATTCAAGACCTGTTGCGTCATAAGTCTTCCTGCTCGAGAATTCACTGTCTGTGACGGATACTGTGGATTTCCTTAGACCAAGATAGCGTTAAGTTGTTTGGAGTTGTCCTACACAGGTTGATTTGCTCGAGCACTCCTAATT